>DASWMK010000093.1 GCA_036399815.1 Acidimicrobiales bacterium | reverse complement strand
GAGGGGGGCGTCGGAGCCCTGGGTGCGGAGGATGTCGCAGTAGTCGGCCATCGTGCCGTCGGTGGCGAGGGCCAGCCCCTCCAGCTTGGTCACGATGTCGCCGCCCTGGATCCCGGCCTCGGCGGCCGGCGACCCGGACTCCACGGCGGCCACCCAGACACCGGAGAGCGCGCCCTCCTCGTCCACGACCGCTTGGCCGTTGATGCCCAGGTACTCGACGTGCTCGCCGGCCTGCATCTGCTCGACCAGGGGCTGGGCCTCGCCGCCGGCGATGGCGAAGGACTGGCGGGCCTCGGCGAAGCTGGCGTAGTTCACGCCGACGACCCGGCCCTCCTCGTCGACCAGCGGGCCGCCCGAGTTGCCGGGGTTGATGGTGGCGTCGTGCTCGATGACGGCGTCGACGGAGGCCCAGTTGGTCTCGCCTGCGGCGTCGGCCTTGGAGACGATGCCGCGGGTGAGGGTGAACTCGGGGTCGCCGAGCGGGAACCCGGCCGCGAAGACGTCCAGGCCGGTGCTCACGTCGCCCTCGTGCCAGGCCATGAACGGGAACCCGTCGCCCTCGATGTCGATGACGGCGAGGTCCGAGCACTCCGAGGTGCCCAGGATCTGGGCGTTGCGGGGCTCGCTGTCGCCGCCCACGTACACCTGCAGCGACGCCGCCCCGGTGACCACGTGGTTGTTGGTGACGGCGATGCCCGACGGGTCGATGATGAACCCGGAGCCGGCGCCGGCAGCGTTCAGCTGCTCGCCCAGCTCGGGGTCGACGAAGCTGCCCTGGGCCACGATCTGCACGGTCGCCGACTGCACCTCGTCCACCGAGCCGATGGCCCCACCGGACGCCGCCTGCTCCGTCGTCGTCCCGGTGCTGCCGGTCGTGCCGCCGTCGTCGTCGTCATCGTCACCGCCGCCGGCGAGGAGGGCGACGGCGCCGACGATGATGACCAGCGCGGCGAAGAGGCCGATGCCGATGAGCAGGCCCTTCTTGCTCTTGCCACCGCCCGACGGCCCACCCGGCGGCGGCCCCCAGCCCGGCGGCTGACCGCCGGGCGGCGGCCCGCCCGGCTGGCCCCAGGCCGTCTGCGGCTGCTGCCCCGTCGGGGGGTACTGCTGCCCGCCGGACGGCGGGGGCGGGTACGGCTGGCCGCCGGACGGCGGCGGCGGGTACTGCGGCTGCCCGCCGCTCGGCGGGGGCGGGTACTGCTGGCCGCCCGAGGGCGGCGGGGGGTACTGCTGGCCACCGCTCGGCGGCGGCTGCTGCCCGCCGGTGGGCCACCCACCCTGCTCCGGGTACGGCGGGCCGCTCTGACCGCCCGATGAACTCATGTGCGCTCCCTCTCGTTCGCTCCTCCGCCCTCAACGATGGCCGGAACGAGCGCCCGATACAAAGCATCCCCCCGGCGAGGGGCGGTGCGGTCAGGCCAGGTTCTCCCGCCAGAAGAGGATCAGGGGGACCGTCAGGAGCCACACGCCGACCGCCGCGGCGAGCAGGAGCAGGCCCTTGGTCAGGGCGAACTGCCCGATCTCCCGGCGCATCCACCGTTCCGAGCACTCGTGCAGGCCGTGGCCGGTCTTCCCGGTGCAGGCCCCGCCCCTCGCCACGGCGGTCGGGCCGGTGTCGGACGGTGGCCGGGCGGCGGCCGCCTCGCTCCTCGGCGGGAGCGCCGTCCGATCGCCCAGCCACTCCGTGAGGGCGGCCCGCATCCGCTCGTGGCCCCGCTGGTTGGGGTGGAGGCTGTTGTGCCACCAGTTCAACGGGTTGGCGGACTGCTCGAGCGTGCCGACCACAGTGTTCAGCGCGAAGAAGTTGACCGCTGCGTCCGCGGCGTCGCCCGGGCACACCTGCATCCCGGCGAAGGCGTCCGGCATCGTGTCCACGACGTAGAACCCGGCGTCGGCGGCCGCTGCGGCCACCACCTCGTCGAGCGCGACGGCGAAGTCGTGGAGGAAGCGGTGCTCCGCGTCGGTGAGGGTCGAGGCTGCGCAGCTCGCCCGGGCGATCGGGATGGGATAGGGCACGACGACGACGGGCACCTCGCCGACGGCGGCACGCACCTCCCCGTAGAGCGTGCCGAGTCGCTCGGCGAGCTCGCCCAGGTTCGCCATCCAGGCGCCGGCGAGCTCCGAGCAGTCGCCGGCGAGCAGGCAGGTGCGGCCGACGGTGCCGAACCCGGCGTCGTTTCCGCCCACGCTGAGCAGGACGACCTTCACCTCCAGCCCGTCCGCATCCCGGCGGGCGACGAGGTCGCCGACCTGGGTGCGCACGTCGGCGGTGTCGGCGCCCGAGCAGGCGAGGAAGAGCAGGTCGTCGGCCAGGGCCTCGTGCCGGTCGAGCGCGAGCAGGGCGGCGAAGGCGGTCGGCGCCTGACGGCACTCGTTGTCGCCCTTCCGGTTCGTGCCCTCGAAGAAGGCGTCGGCACCCTCGCCGGACATGTACGAGTCGCCGAGCGCCGCCATCACGGTCTCGCCGCGGTCCGCCCGCGTGGGGTCGGTGGTCGGCACGGTCCGGTGGGTGAGAGTCCAGACGACCGCGGCCATGGCGACGACCAGGACGACGTCGGTGTTCGTCCTCGATCCGATGGCGAGCACGAGCAGGAGGAGAGCCGCGGCGACGAGCACGAGGTGCGGCCCGCCGACGCCGAGCGCCGCCATCCAGATCAAGGCCGCGGCGAACAGGCTCGCCCCGACGGCAGCCATCACCGCGCGGCGACGGTCTGGCCGGCGACCGAGCGACCGGGTGACGGTGGCGGTCGCGAGCGCCACGCCGACGGGCAGCAGGCCCAGTCCGGCGGCCGCCAGCCAGGCCCCGACGGTCCACCCGGTGACGGCGAGGACGACGAGCCCCAGGGCGGTGAGCCCGCCCGTGGCCAGGAGCGCGGGGCGGTGCCAGCGCTCGGCGACACCCTCGGTCCGCAGCTGCTCCACGGCGACGCCGAACCCCAGGTAGGTGACCGCGAACCCGAAGAAGCGCCAGCCGTCGGCCCCGGACAGCCATCCGGCGACCATGAGCACTCCGCCGGCTACCGGGAGCGTGAGCGAGAGCAGGAAGCGGCGGCACCCCTCCGGCCGCCCCAGCACCTGCGAGCGGACGACCCGGTCGAGGGCGAGCGCGGAGGCCACGACGCCGAAGAGGGCGAGGATGGCGAGGAAGAGCGAGCGGTGGCGCAGCGCGATGAAGAGCCAGCACGCCGCGACGTAGGCGAGGAGCCGGACCCCCACCTGTGCCCGGCGCCTCCAGGTTTCGTTCCCCGTCATCGCCCACCTGCCCCGTCGAGTGCGGTCGTCACCGATCAGGACGAGGAAGCCCGCCGCCGGATACGCGCGACGCGGGAATGGTGGAGGTGGCGGGAATCGAACCCGCGTCCTTCGGGATCTTCCCGAGGCTTCTCCGAGCGCAGCCGATGGAGGATTGTCGGGCGGTCGCTCGTCACCGGCACCAGGCGACCGCCGTAGTCAGCTAGATGTCCCCGGGCGGCCCGCTGACGTGGCCGTTCGGGTGAGCCCCGCTAGATGGTGCCCGCATCCGGCCCACAGGGCAGAGGCCGGGCGGACATCGCTACTTGTTAAGCAGCGAGCGCGACGTTGTCGTCGGCGTTTGTGTTTGGTTCCGGCTCTTTAACGTGGCTCCGGAGACCACGGCTCGCTTCCCTCAGGTCGACGACCGAAGTCGAAACCGATCACCCCCGTGTTGTCGTACGGCGAGGGGCCAGTCTACCGGCGCCGGGCGGCCGCCATCGCCCTCGCCGCCTCCCGCTCGGCGTCCCGCTTGGCGATGGCCTGACGCTTGTCGTAGCGCCGCCTGCCCCTGGCCACGGCCAGCTCGACTTTGGCCCGGCCCTCCTTGAAGTACAGCGACAGCGGCACGAGCGCGAGCCGGTCCTGGGCGACGCGGGCGCCGAGGCGGCCGATCTCGTCCCGGTGCAGCAGGAGCTTCCGGCGCCGCTCGGGGTCGTGGCCGGTGTGGGAGGAGGCGTGCAGGTAGGGCGAGATGTGGACACCGTGCAGCCACACCTCGCCGCCCTCGACCCGGGCGTAGGCGTCGGCCATCTGCACCTTCGACTCCCGCAGGGACTTCACCTCGCTGCCCTGGAGGGCGATGCCGGCCTCGACGACGTCGAGGATGTCGTAGTCGTGCCGCGCCCTGCGGTTCGAGGCGATGACCTTGGTGCCCTTGGGAGCCATGGGGGCGACCAGGCTAGCGAGCTACGGGCCGGCGGGCCCGGGGCGGGCGGCCCGGCTGGCGGCGTAGGCGGGCAGGCGCAGCCGGTTCAGGAGCCCGGCGGGGACGAGGTCCTCGCCGGTGTGCCAGGGGTCGAAGGCGAGCTCGCGGTCGGCGGCCTCGTCGTCGGCGACGTGGTGGTCGAGGACCAGCTCGGCGATGCGCTCCCACCGGCCGAGCAGCGGGGCCGCGAACAGCTCGATCGTCACCGGCAGACCGGCGGGCACGTCGGCCAGGGTGCCGGGGTCGACCGGCCCGGCCCGGAACAGCACGAGCCCGTGTGGGGTGCGGTAGGGGAGGATCGTCGACGAGCCGGTCGACGAGAACGCCGGCGCCGGCACGAGCAGGTGGCGGCCGACCGGTGCCCGCAGCGACGACACGAGCAGCAGGTCCTGGTCCCGCCCGGGGCCGTGGGCCTCGGGCACCTTGACGGCCACGCCGTTGAAGTCGGGCAGGGGGTGGCGCAGCCCGAGGCCGCGGGACAGGCGGACGACGACCGGCACCGGCCCGGTGGCCTCGGGCGCCAGCAGCCGCCCGACCTCGCCGGTCAGCCGGGCCGTGCCGTGGAGGGTCAGGCCCCTGGGGTGGAACACCCTGGCCCGGCGGGCCCCCGAGAGGGCGCCGAACAGGCGGCCGGTGGCGGTCGCGAGCCAGGGGGGCAGGTCGGCTGGGCGGGGCGGGTCGGCGACGGCGGGCGTCGGGTCGGCGACGGGCACGGCCCCGGCTCGTACCCACCCGCGCCGCCGCTACCCTCCGCCCGTGCTGAGGGTGACCGCCGACGTCCACGCCCGGCTGGTCGCCCACGCCTACGACGCCCTGCCCGACGAGGCGTGCGGCCTGCTCGCCGGCCCGGCGCCGACGGCCCCGGGCGGCGGCGACGTCAAGGCGACCCGCTTCTACCCGTGCCGCAACGCGGCCGCGTCGTCCCGGGTCTACACGGTCGACCACCGCGACTACCTGGCCGCCGAGGACGACGCGGACGCGGCCGGGCTGGCCATCGTCGGGGTCGTCCACTCCCACACCCACACCGACGCCTACCCGTCGCCCACCGACGTGGACCGGGCCGCCGACCCCTCCTGGCGCTACGTGATCGTCTCCCTCCGCCAGGAGGCGCCCGTCACCCGCGCCTACCGCATCGCGGACGGCCGGGTCACCGAAGAGGCGATCGCCCTCGAGCCCCGGTAGATTCATTACCGACTGAGTCGGCTTTCGAGGGAGGACGTGCCGTGCCCGACGTGCGACTGCCCACCGTGCTGCGCCCCCACGCCGGCGGCCAGTCCAACGTGCACGCCAACGGCGGCACCCTCGACGAGGTCATCGGCGACCTGGTCCGCCAGTTCCCGAACCTGGCCGGCCGCATCAAGTCCGACGACGGCGCCATCCACCGGTTCGTGAACGTGTACGTGAACGACGAGGACGTGCGCTACCTGAAGGGCCTGGACACCGAGGTCACCTCGGGCGACGTCGTCGCCATCGTCCCGGCCGTGGCCGGCGGCTGACGTGGCGCTCCACGAGTCGGTGCTCGACACCATCGGCGACACGCCGATGGTCGACGTCAGCCGGCTCAGCCCCAACCCCCACGTCCGCATCGTCGCCAAGCTGGAGGGCCAGAACCCGGCCGGGTCGGTGAAGGACCGCATCGCCCTCGCCATGGTCGAGGAGGCGGAGAAGGACGGCCGCCTCTCGCCGGGGCAGACGATCCTCGAGCCGTCGTCGGGCAACACCGGCATCGCGCTGGCGATGATCGCCCGGCTGAAGGGCTACCCGCTCAAGGTCGTCCTCCCGGAGAACGTGTCCGTCGAGCGCCGCCAGCTGCTCGAGGTGTTCGGCGCGGAGGTGATCCTGTCGCCCGGCGCCGAGGGGTCGAACGGGGCCGTCCGGCGGGCCAGGGAGATGGCCGACGAGCACCCCGAGTGGGCGTTCCTCTACCAGTACGGCAACAGCGCCAACCCCCGGGCCCACTACGAGACGACCGGGCCGGAGATCTGGCGGGACTGCCCGCAGGTCACCCACTTCGTGGCCGGCCTGGGCACGACCGGCACCCTGGTGGGCGTGGGGCGGTACCTGAAGGAGCGCAACGCCGGCGTGCGGGTGGTCGCCGTCGAGTCGCCGTCGGGGGAGCTGGTCGAGGGCCTGCGCAACCTGGACGACGGCTTCGTGCCCCCGGTGTTCGAGGAGTGGGGCGGGCCGGAGCTGCTAGACGCCCGCTGGATCGTCCGCCCCCGCGAGTCGATCGAGTGGACCCGGCGGCTGGCCACCGAGGCCGGCATCCTCGCCGGCATCTCGTCGGGCGCGGCGATGGCCGGCGCGGTGAAGGTCGCGGAGCGGACCGAGGAGGGCGTCGTCGTCTTCCTCGCCGCCGACGGCGGCTGGAAGTACCTGTCGACCGGCGCGTACACCGACGACCTCGACCGGGCCGCCGACGCGGCCGGCTCCATCGTCTACTTCTAGGCGCCCCGTAGGCGCCCCGTAGTGTGGGGCCGGTGGACGACCGGCCCCTCGGCATGTTCGACAGCGGGCTCGGCGGCCTGACCGTCGCCAGGGCCGTCATCGACCTGCTGCCCGACGAGGACCTCGTCTACGTCGGCGACACCGGCCGCTACCCGTACGGGCCCCGCGACCTCGACGAGGTGCGGGGCTTCGCCCACCAGATCGCCACCTCGCTCGTCGAGGACCACGGCGTGAAGCTCGTCGTCGTCGCCTGCAACACGGCCGCCGCGGCCGCCCTCGGCGACCTGGCGGCGGCGCTGCCCGTCCCCGTCATCGGCGTGATCGAGCCCGGCGTGCGGGCGCTGGCGGCGGCCACCCGCAACGGCCGGGTCGGGGTCATCGGCACCGTCGGCACCATCGCCTCGGGCGCCTACCAGCAGGCCGTCGACGCCCTGGGCAAGGACCTGGACCTGACGTGCGCGGCCTGCCCCGGCTTCGTCGAGTTCGTCGAGCGGGGGGAGACGGCGAGCGACCAGGTGCACGTGCTGGCCGAGCGGCTCCTCGCCCCGGTGCGGTCGGCGGGGGTCGACGCCCTGCTGCTCGGCTGCACCCACTACCCGTACCTCGCCCGTACGATCGCCGACGTGATGGGCCGGGACGTCGTGCTCGTGTCGTCGGCCGACGAGACCGCCTTCGAGCTGCGGGCCACGCTCGCCGCGTCGGACCTCGCCCACCGGCCCCGCCGGGCGGGCGACCGCCCGACCCACCGGTTCCTGTCGTCGGGCGACGTCGACCGGTTCACCGACCTCGGCCGGCGCCTGCTCGGCCCGGAACTGGGCGGGGCCGAGGCCGTGCAGTGGGCCTGAGCATCACCGTCCTCGGCTGCGACGGCACCTACGCCGGGCCGGGCGGGGCGTGCAGCGGCTACCTGGTCGAGGGGGGCGGCACCGCCGTGTGGCTCGACGCCGGCCCCGGCACGCTGGCCAACCTCCAGCGCCACGTGGGCCTCGCCGACGTCGACGCGGTCGTCGTCAGCCACGGCCACCCCGACCACTGGCTGGAGCTCCCGGTGTTCCACAACGCGCTGAAGTACGGCCTCGGCCGGAAGGGCTTCCCGGTGTACGCGCCGCGAGCCGTCCGCCGCCAGGCCGACTCGCTCGGGTCGACGAAGGGCACGTTCGACTGGCGGGTGGTGGGCGACGGCGACGAGGCGACGATCGGCGGCCTGTCGTTCCGCTTCTCCCGCACCGACCACCCCGTCGAGACCCTCGGCGTGCGGGTGGACGGCGACGGCCGCTCGCTCGCCTACTCGGCCGACACGTCGGACGGGTGGTCCCTCGGCGAGCTCGGGCCTGGGGTCGACCTCGCCGTGTGCGAGGCCACCCTGCTGGCCGACCGGGAGGGCACCGCACCGCACCTGAGCGGCCGCCAGGCCGGGGCGATGGCGAAGGCGGCCGGCGTGGCCCGCCTGGTGCTCACCCACCTGTGGCCGACGAGCGATCCCGACCGCCACCGGGCCGAGGCCGAGGCCGCGTTCGGCGGGCCGGTCGAGGTGGCCGAGCTGCACCGGAGGTACGACGCGTGAGAGTGGACGGCAGGGAGGCGGACCAGCTGCGCCCGGTCGCCTTCGAGCGGGACTTCACCGAGATGGCGACGGGCTCGGTGCTCGTCAGCATGGGGCGGACGCGGGTGCTGTGCACGGCGTCGGTCGACGAGGACGTGCCCCGCTGGATGAAGGGCAGGGGCAGCGGCTGGGTGACGGCCGAGTACTCGATGCTGCCCGGCTCGAGCCCCGAGCGGGTGCGGCGGGAGGCCCAGACCGGGCGGCCGTCGGGGCGCACCCAGGAGATCCAGCGGCTGATCGGCCGGGCGCTGCGGTCGGTGTGCGACATGGTCTCCCTCGGGGAGCGCCAGGTGGTGGTCGACTGCGACGTGCTCCAGGCCGACGGCGGCACCCGCACGGCGTCCATCTGCGGCGGCTACGTCGCCCTCCACGACGCGCTGAGCCGGCTGCTCCAACGGGGGGTGATCGGCGCCCACCCGCTCACCGACGCCTGCGCCGCCGTCTCCGTCGGCATCGTGGGCGGCACGCCGATGCTCGACCTCGCCTACACCGAGGACTCGACGGCCGAGGTCGACATGAACGTCGTGATGACCGGCGAGGGGCGGTTCGTCGAGGTCCAGGGGACGGCCGAGGGCATGGCGTTCACGAGGGGCGAGCTGGACGAGCTGCTGATGCTGGCCGAGCTCGGCATCGCCGACATCGTCGCCCGCCAGCGCGAGGTGCTGGCCGACCCGCCGTCGCGCCGGTGAGGCTCGTCCTCGCCTCGGCCAACCCCGACAAGGCGGCCGAGATCCGGGCCATCCTCACGGCCGCCGTCCCCGGCCTCGAGCTGCTGCCCCGGCCGGCCGACGTGCCCGACGTGGTGGAGGACGCCGACACCCTGGAGGGGAACGCCCGGCTGAAGGCGGTGGCGCTGTGCGAGGCGACCGGCGAGGCGGCCGTGGCCGACGACACCGGCCTCGCCGTCGACGCGCTCGGCGGCGCGCCCGGGGTCTGGTCGGCCCGCTACGCCGGGCCCGGCGCCACCTACGACGACAACGTCCGCCGCCTCCTCCGGGAGCTGGACGGCGTGCCGGCCGACGAGCGCACGGCCCGGTTCGAGACGGTCGCGCTGGTCCGCTTCCCCGACGGGCGGGAGGTGGCCGTCCGCGGCGCCGTGGCCGGCCGGATCACGACCGAGCGCCGGGGGACGAACGGCTTCGGCTACGACCCCGTCTTCGTGCCCGACGACGGGGACGGCCGGACCCTCGCGGAGATGACGGCGGCCGAGAAGGACGCCATCAGCCACCGCGGCCGGGCCTTCCGGGCCCTGGCCGGGCGGCTGGCCGGCCTACCAGCCCCGTAGGTCGACCTCCCACACGTCGACCACCTCCTCGCCGTCGACCACGTGCAGGCGCTCGTGGAGGGCGACGGTCGGGTCGACGTGGGCCGGCAGCAGCCCGACGCGGTCGCCCACGACCGGCATCGGCGAGCCGTCCTGCGGCGAGAACGTGGTGTGCTCGTCCGAGCAGAACCAGACGGTGGCGCCGTCGATCGACGGGTTGCCGTGGTCCATGCCGAGCGCCTTGAGGCCGCCGTCGGCCACCGCCCACCCGCCCTCGCTCACGGACACGACCGTGCACAGCAGGGTCAGCGCCTGCCCGAACGGGAGGCCGAGGGCGGCGTACTGGGTGTCCATCAGCGTGTAGGAGCCGGCCTGGATCTCGGTGGCCGTCGTGTTCAGGTCGTAGGTGCCGGTGCCGCCGGCGGACACGACGTCGCCGCCGACGGCCTCGTGGGCGGCGGCCAGCTTCGCCATGCACGCCTCGACGACGGCGGCCCGCTCGGCCCGGTCGCCGACGATCATGGCGTGGCCCTCGTAGCCCATCACCCCGCGGACCTCGAGGCCGAGCGCTCGGCACAGGTCGGCGAGGCGGCCGGCGTTCTCCGGTGGGCAGCCGCAGCGGGGGAGGCCGACGTTCACGTCGACCAGCACCTCGGGCACGCCCCCGGACGCGGCGGCGCGGGCCGTCGTCTCGGAGTCGACGGCGACCGTCACCCGCGCCCGGCCCGACCCGACGACCGCGCCGAGCCGCGCCGCGCCGGCGTCGAGCACCTCGTTGGCGAGGAGGAGGTCGTCGCCCAGGCCGGCCGCGGCCATGCCCTCCACCTCCCGCACGGTGGCGCAGCAGAACGACCGGTGCCCGGCGCCGGCCAGCCGCCGGGCCAGCGCCGTCGACTTGAACGCCTTCACGTGGGGCCGCAGGCGGGGGCCGGGCAGCGCTGCGGCCATCGTGGCCACGTTGTCCTCGAACACGGCCCGGTCGACGAGCAGGGCGGGGGTCGGCAGGTCGGCGACGCGCATCGGCGCCGACCCTAGGACGGCTGGCAGCGCGGGCAGGCGTAGGCCGTCCGGGCTCCGAGCTGCCAGCGCTGCACGGGCGTGCCGCACCGCCGGCACACCTCCTGCTTGTAGACGTACCGCCCCTCCTCCTGGCGCAGCCGGGACAGCGGCCGGCCCACCTCCTTCGGGTCGACGGTGATGATCCGCCCGCTGCGGAGCGCCCGCCGGAGCTGGGCGACGGTCACCGCCCACAGCGCGTCGAACGTCAGCCGGTTCACGTCCCTCGCCGGCCGCGACGGGTGGACGCCGACGAGGAACAGCAGCTCGGCCCGGAGGACGTTGCCGATGCCGGCGACGACCGACTGGTCGAGCAGCGCGGCGCCGACCGGGGCACGGCTGCGGGACAGCCGCCGCCACATGCGCTCCGGGTCGGCGCTGCGGTGGAGCGGGTCGGGGCCGAGGCGGGCGAGGGCGGCGTCCCGCTCGGCCGGTCCGACGAGGTCGCAGCGGGTCGGGCCCCTCAGGTCGTAGCTCCACCGGTCGCCGGTGAGGCGGAGGCGCACCTGGCCGACGGGCGGCTCGGGCGGCACCGGCTGGCGCCGCCAGGTGCCGTAGAGGCCGAGGTGGACGTGGAGCACGTCCGCCCCCCACCAGGCGAACAGGTGCTTGCCGTAGGCCTCGGCCCGGTCGAGGGCGCGCCCGTCGAGGCGGGCCGCCCCCGCCTCGAACCGGCCCTGGGGCGACGAGGCGGCCAGCGGCTCGCCGGCGAGGTCCTCGTTCAGCGACCGGGCCAGGCGGTGGAGGGTGTGGCCTTCGGGCACGGCACGATCCGACCACACGGCCGGCCACGAACGACAATGCGGACGAGAGGGAGGTGGCCGCGTGGCCGACCGCTACGACCTGGTGATCGTCGGCATGGGCTCGGGCGGCATGGTGGCGGCCGAGTTCGCCGCCACCCTCGGCGTGCGGGTGGCGGTGGTCGAGCGAGGGCGGGTGGGCGGCGACTGCCTCTGGACCGGGTGCGTCCCGTCGAAGGCGCTGCTGGCGTCGGCGAAGGCCGCGCACACGATGCGGACGGCCGACCGGTGGGGGCTGCCGTCGGTGGACCCGGAGATCGACACCGAGGCCGTGTGGAAGCGGATCAGGGCCGTGCAGCACGCCATCGCCACGACCGACGACGACCCCGACCGCTTCCGGCGCCTCGGCGTCGACGTGGTGCGGGGGACGGCCCGCCTGGCGGGCCCCAACCGCGTCGACGTGGACGGCCGCCGGCTCGGGGCCCGCTTCGTGCTGCTGTGCACCGGCAGCCGCCCGGCCGAGCCGCCGGTCGACGGCCTGGCCGCGGCCGGCTACCTCACGAGCGAGACCGTGTTCGAGCTGGACCGGGCGCCGGCCGGCCTCGTGATGATCGGCGGCGGGCCGATCGCCGTCGAGCTGGCCCAGGGCCTCAACCGCCTCGGCGTGCGCACGACCGTCCTCCAGCGGGGGCCTGGCATCCTGCCGAGGGACGAGCCCGAGCTGGTGCGGGCGCTCGCCGACGTGCTGACCGGCGAGGGGGTCGACCTGCGCCTCGGCGTCGACGTGCGGGCCGTGACCGTCGAGGGCGGTCGCAAGGTCGTGCACGGGACGGAGGGCGGTCGGGAGGCGACGTGGTCGGCGGAGGAGCTCTTCCTGGCCGTGGGCCGGTCGCCCAACGTCGAGGGGCTCGGCCTCGACGACCTCGGCGTCGCCACGGGCGCGAGGGGCGTGCTGGTCGACGAGCGGATGCGCACGAACCTGCCCTGGCTCTACGCGGCCGGCGACGTGGCCGGGCGGTTCCTGTTCACCCACGCCGCCGGCTACGAGGCGGTGCGGGCCGTGCGCGACATGTTCTTCCCGGGGAAGGGCAAGGTCGGCGACCTCGTGCCGTGGTGCACGTTCACCGACCCGGAGCTGGCCCACGCCGGCCTCACGTCGGCCGAGGCCAGGGAGCGCCACGGCGACCGCCATGTCGACGTCCGGCGCCTGGCGCTGTCCCACTCCGACCGGGCCAGGGCCGAGGGCCACACGGAGGGCGCGGTCGTCGTCGTCACCGCGAAGGGGCGGGTCGTCGGCGCGCACGTGCTGGCGCCGGCCGCCGGCGAGGTCGTCCACGAGCTGGCGCTCGCCGTCCGCAAGGGGATGCGGCTGGCCGACGTCGCCGCCCTCGTCCACGTCTACCCGACGCTCGCCACCAGCGTCGGCCAGCTGGCCGCCGAGGCGGCGTTCGAGTCGGCGAGGCGGTACCGCTGGCTCGTGCGCCGCCGGTGGCGGTGAGGGAGGCTGGGGCCATGCGTGAGTGCCAACCGGCCAGGACCACCGAGATCAGGGCGCTCCAGGTGGGGGAGCACCTCGTGGTCGCCGTCGCCGTCGAGCTCCCGACCCCGGGCTTCGACGTCGAGATCCAGCAGGCCATGACCGACGTGGAGCCGCCGTCGTTCACCGTCCTGCGCTGCGCCCGGCCGGGCGCCTGGCCCAGGGTCGTGGACCAGCGCCGGGAGGCGGCGGTGTTCCGGGTCGGCACCCGCCGCGACGAGGTGGTGGTGGGCGACGAGGCCGACCCCGAGCGCCGGGTGCCGGTCGAGGACCTGTTCGACGTCGAGCCGGGCGCCGCCGCTCGGCTGGCCCCCTCGCCGGCGCCGGCCGAGGAGGCGGTCGAGGACGAGGCCGTCGGCATGTCGCCCAACCTCTCCTTCGACGAGGCCTTCGCCGACGCCATCGCCAAGCTCGGCGGCGGCGGGCGGGTGCCGGCGCTGATCCCCGACGACCTCCAGACCGTCACCGTGGTCGACGTGTCCGCGCTGTTCGGCGGCATCGCCGGGTTCCACCACCTGGTCGTGCGGGTCCGCCGGTAGATGGCGGTCGCCGACGACCTGCTCGACCTCGAGCACCGCTTCTGGGACGCCAGCGCCGCGGGGTGGGGCGACTTCTACCGCCGGCGGTGCACGCCCGACGCCGTGTTCGTGTTCGGGCCGACCGGCCCGATCGACCTGCCCGCGTGCGCGGCGGCCATCGACGGGACGACGGCCCCGTGGACCGACGTGCACCTGTCCGGCTCCCTGGTCGTCCCCCTCGGCGAGCACGCCGCGCTGCTCACCTACCGGGCCTCGGCCCGGCGGGAGGGCGACGAGGCCGCCGCCGACCTCTACGTGTCGTCCGCCTACGTCAGGGACGGCGAGCAGGGCTGGCGCATGGCGTTCCACCAACAGACGCCCGCCGCCTGAGGGCGGCCGCGGCGACGGCCAGCTCGCCCGGCGTGTTCACGCCGAGGGCGTCGCCGGCCGGGTCGCAGCGGACGTCCGCGACCTCGACGCCGGCCCGGTGGGCGGCGGGGACCACGCCGGTGACGAGGCACTCGCCGCCCGCCCGCCCGGGCGGAAGGTCGCCGACCAGCGCGGCCAGCACGTCGTGGGCCGCCGCGTACACGGACGCGTTGACCTCCCCGTCGTCGCCGTTCGGCTCGGCGAACCCGACCACGCGGCCGGCGCCGTCCCGCACGACCGGCCCGTAGGCGCCAGGGCCCGGGCGGGCGGCGGTCAGCACGGCCAGCGCCGACGGCCGGGACGCGGCGAGCACCGCCGAGAACGTCGCCGCCCGCAGCAGCGGCGTGTCGGCCAGGGCGACGACCACGTCGGTGGCGGCGTCGGCCACCGCGGCCAGGCCGAGGCGGAGGGCGTCGCCGTTGCCCGTCGGGGCCGCCTGGGTCACGAGCCGGGTGCCGCCCGGCCCCCGCCAGCCCGACCAGGCGCCGTCGGCGCCGGTCACCACGACCACCTCGTCCACCACCTGGCCGAGCGCGGCGACGACGTGGCCGACGAGCGGCCGGCCGTGCAGGAGGACCAGCGGCTTCGGGACCCTCGAGCCCATCCTCGTGCCCGCGCCACCGGCCAGCACGACGCCGACCGCCCGCCGGCCGTCGCCCACGGCTCAGGCGGCGAAGCCGCAGGCGGTGCCGTTGAGCAGGGTCACCGGCCCGGCCGGCTCGTCGACGGTGACGACGTGGTCGACCACGAGCGTGTGGAACGGATGGGCCAGGGTCGCCGTGCCGCAGCCCGTGTGGACGATCGTGAGGCGCACCGGGGGCGGCGGCGGCGACGGCCACCGGCCCACCAGGTCGGCCATCGCCTCCAGCGTGTCGGCCCCGAGGCGGCGCACGCCGATGCTGGCCCGCCCGGCGGCCTGGACGGCGGCGAGCGCGTGGGCGCACCCGGGCCCGGCCGACGCCTCGGCCGCCGCGTTGGTCAGGAAGGCCAGCATCCCGGGCGCGGCGTGGTGGCGGACCAGGTCGTGGAAGCGCACGAGCACGGAGCCGAGGGTGGCGTACGGGCCTCCTACGCCGGCGTCGGCCATCAGCCGGTCGTAGAGGACGACGCCGTTCTCCGCGTCCACGCCCGGCACGTCGCCGACGAGCTTCCCGCAGTCGTGGAAGGCGCCGGCGAGCAGGGTCGCCCGGAACACCGCCTCCTCGGCGTCGCGCGCCCAGCGGGCGACGGCGGCCAGCAGCGCCGTGCCGGCGGCGCCGAGCGGGCCGGACGCCCTGGCCGAGAACCAGGCCAGGTCGCCGCGACGGAGGGCGTGCAGGCCCTCGACGAGGGCGACCGTGTGCTCGCCCTGGGACTGGACGCGCCCGTCGGGGAGCCGGTTGCGGGCCGGGTCCCGGCCGTACTCGGCGAGGCGCCCGAGCGGCGTGCACCCGTCGAGCGCGGCCCACAGCGCCTCGGGCGACCGCCACGGGGCCGGGTCGTCGACGACGGCCCGCACGCCGGGCGGGTCGCAGGCGGCCAGGAAGGCCTGGCCGCGGGCGGCGAGCGCCCCGGAGCTCGGCCAGGGCCGCTCGTCCCTGGTCAGGAGGTCGATGGTGCCCGCCACGCGCCGCATGCGGCGAACGTAGTGCACCCCCGACCGAGTTGCTCGGTTCGTCCTGGTTCTGGTGAGGTGTCCCCTCCCCCTTGGCTACGATCCCGCCGTGCGCGTCCTCGCCATCGGCGCCCACCCCGACGACGTCGAGCTCGGGTGCGGCGGGGCGCTCCTGCGCCACGCGGCGAGGGGCGACGAGGTCCACCTGCTGGTCATGACCGTCGGCGAGCTGGGCGACGGCGGCCGGGCCGTGCGGCGCGCCGAGCAGGAGCGGGCGGTCGAGCGCCTGGGCGCCGCCCGCCTCCACTGGGGCCGCTTCCCCGACGGGGCCGTCCCGCCCGACCGCCGGGCCATCTCGCTCGTCGAGCAGGTGCTCGCCGAGGTCCGGCCCGAGCTCGTCTACGGGCACGGGCCCTGGGACACCCACCAGGACCACCGGGCGACGTCGGCCGCCGTCCTGTCCTGCTCCCGGCGCGTCCCGAAGGTGCTGCTCTACGAGACGCTGACGACGACGAGGGCGTTCTCGCCCACCCACTACGTGGACGTGAGCGCCGTGCTCGAGGCCAAGCTCGACCTCCTCGGCTGCCACGCCAGCCAGGTCGAGGCCGGCCGGGTGCGCACGGCGGCCGTGCGGGCCAGGGCCGCGGTGCGGGGCGACGAGGCCGGCGTCGCCGCGGCCGAGGCGTTCCAGGCCGAGCGCTACGTCATGACCCTGTAGCGCCGGCGCTGCGCCGGTTCGCGAGCTATAGCGGCCGGCGTGTCGTGATGAGCGAGGTTCTCAGGGATTGCGCGCCATCGAGGGGGGTCGAGTCATGCCGCGGCAACCCTGTTCACGAGGTCGCCGGCGACTCGTTCCACGCAGTTGGCAACCACCAATGACATCCGCATCCGTCAGCCCGTGCGAACGACGACCGTCCTCGAGGGAGGGAGAATCACCCCGTCGCCACGGCGCGGTACGAGGTCTCCTCGAGCCTTCGCAAGCGGTAAGCCAAATGCGCACGAGCCTGCTCGACTTCTCGAATACGAAACGCCGTTGCGGCCGTGTGGTCAAGCTCACTGAGCACTGGTGCGCTCGAATGCTCCGCTTCGTCGAATCGCTGAGTGGTGCTCCGGAGCTGCCGGGCTGCGTCAAAGCAGCGCTCAGCCTCGTCCTCCACCCTCAGCAGCGTACTGACGGCGCGGCGAACGCCCGGTGCCGCTGTGGGCAGCTGCTGGGTGGTCTCGATCGCCTCCTGCAGTTGCTCCAGCACCTTGGTAACTTGCAACAACAGGTCATCCACGTCGAAGGTCGTCAGCGGCTCGGCCGAGCGGACCGTCGACAGGAACTGCTGACGAAGCTGGCGAGCGGTCAGGATCGCCAGACGAGCAGCCGACGGCAGACCAGTATCGCCGACCGCTCGACGTTCGAGCTGGTCCAGGGTGACCAGGCGGATGCCGGCGGCCACTGCCTTTTGCTGAGCGGCGCGCGAGAAGCCACTCTCCGCGACAATGACACCGACATCGGCTTCGTTCTGCCGGCGGAAGCCCTCGACGAGGACGGCGAACGCTGCAACATCGTTGACCCCAACGATTTGGCTACCCGAACGACATTCGACCGCCAGATGTATGGCGGTGCCCGATGGGGTGCGCTCAATGGCGAAGACGTCGATCTGGCTGCCCGACAGCGGATAGTCCACGAACGCGTCCGCGCCGGTCTCTCGGTAGAGACTCGCGACGTGCTGTTCGAAGGCAGACCAGCTGGTATCGGCGCCGGCCACCCTTCCAAGTGTTGCAGAATATTGTGCCGTAGCGCTGCGGACGCTGCCGGGGACACCCCGACGCGCCATCTCATTGTTGCGCGGGCTGTCCATCTCCGGGAAGCGACGTCGACCAGTGGCCAAGCTGGGCCGTCGGCCGATCGCGTCCTGCCTTGGCTGGAGTACGTCAGCCGGGTTCTCTCGTACGCCAACCCAGGTGGACCGGACGTGAAGCAACGGTGGCGTGACGGCGCGTCCCCAGCTCGGAAGATGCACGGTTCGGGTGCGGGCGAGAGGACTCGAACCTCCACCCCCGAGGGGACCGGGACCTAAACCCGGCGCGTCTACCAGTTCCGCCACGCCCGCTCGGCCGGCGGCCGCCAGCGTACGCGGCACGGACCGCCCGGCCCGGCCGACCGGTAGCCTTCGCACCCATGGAGCACCCCGACCTCGCCCGGTTCGTCCCCACGGCGCAGATGGCGGTCATGGACCCGAGCCAGGACGTCTTCAACCGCCTCCTGCGGAACCGCATCATCTTCCTCGGCACCGACGTCAACGACAACGTCGCCAACCTCATCACCGCCCAGCTCCTGTACCTGGAGAGCGAGGACGCGGACCGGGACATCTGGCTCTACGTCAACTCGCCGGGCGGGTCGGTCACCGCCGGCATGGCGATCTACGACACGATGCAGTTCGTCAGCCCGGACATCGGCACGATCTGCATGGGCCTCGCCGCCTCGATGGGCCAGTTCCTGCTGTGCGCCGGGGCCAAGGGCAAGCGCTTCGCCCTCCCGCACGCCCGGATCATGATGCACCAGCCCTCCGGCGGCATCCAGGGCCAGGCGTCGGACATCGCCATCCAGGCCGAGCAGCTCATCTACATCAAGCGGCTGATGGCCGAGCGGATCGCCTACCACACCGGCCAGGACGTCGACCAGGTCGAGGCCGACTCCGACCGGGACCGCTGGTTCACCGCCGAGCAGGCCAAGGACTACGGGATCATCGACCGCGTCATCGTCCGTCGCGGCCAGATGGACCGGGTCACCGCCGCCTGACCCGCCTCACCCCCCGGCCGTCGTCGACGTCGGCGCCGCCGTCGTCGGCGCGGCCGTCGTCGGCGCGGCCGTGGTCGGTGCCGTCGCCGCCGTCGCCGCCGTCGTCGGCTCGCCGGCCAGGGTGACCCCGCACTCGCGGGACGCGTAGCCGGCCACCTGCTCGCCGGCCGCCTGGAGCTCGTCGCGACGGTCGCCGAGCCCGGCGAGCACGGCCAGCGCCCCGGTCCGGTCGTCCCGCGGCACCTCGGCCAGGTCGTCGGCCACCTCGCCGACGGCCTCGGCCAGCTCCTCGACCTCGTCCTCCACCTCGCCGGGGGCGTCGCCGGCCAGCCCGTCGAGCTCCTCGGCGGCGTCCCGGAAGGCGGCCGCGCTGCCGGCCGGGTCGTCGGGGTCGAACCGGTCGAGGACGGCGTCGACGGGCTCGGACGACCGCAGCCGCTCGCAGAACGACCGCTCGTCCCCTCGGCTCGAGCAGCTGCCCAGGGCGCCGGCGGCGACCACGAGCGCGGCGGCGAGGGCGACGGTGCGGCGGGGCACGGGCCGAGCGTAGGGCGGCGCTCCGGCCGTCCAGGGGACGGTCCCGGAGGCTGTCACACCCCCTCGGTAGGGTGCCGGGCATGGTGACTGCGGCGGTCGACGAGGTGGCGGAGGTGGCCGGACCACCGGCGGCGCCGGCCGCCGGCCGCCTCCACGTCGTGCCCTTCGGCGCCCCGGCCAGGGCCGTCGTCCACGCCGTGGTCGAGGAGGTGAAGGCCGGCGATCCGCTGGCGCCGGTCACCGTCGTCGTGCCGTCGGCGCTGGCCGGGCTCTCCCTGCGGCGGGCGCTCGCCGCCCGGCCGGGCGGGTCCGTCGGCGTCCGGGCCGTCTCCCTCCCCGAGGTGGCCGCCCTGCTCGGCGCCCCCCGGCTGGTGGCGGCCGGGCGGCGCCCGCTCACCCCCGTGCGGCGGGGGGCGCTCGTGCGCGCGGCGCTCGCCGGGGGCGACGGGCGAGGGCTCGGGATCGCGCCCGGCGGGGCGGCCGAGGCCGCGCTGGCGGCCACGTTCGCCGACCTCGCCGCCGCCGACGAGCGGGCCCTCGCCGCCCTGGCCCGGTGCGGCGAGCGCGCGGCCTTCGTCGTCGCCGCCCACCGCCGCTACCGCCGCCTGGCCGCCGCCTGGTACGACGACGCCGACGTGGTCGTGGCCGCGGCCGCCGCCGTGTGGGAGGGCACGCCCCTCCGGGCCGAGGTCGGGCACGTCGTCCTCCAC
>DASWMK010000092.1 GCA_036399815.1 Acidimicrobiales bacterium | reverse complement strand
ACGACGGCGGGGCGCCGTGCACCCTGTCGCTCTGGGACGTTGCCGAGGCGGCGAGCGCCTGGGCGTGGACCGGCCCGCACGCCGAGGTCGTCGGGCGCAGCCGGGCCGAGGGGTGGCTGGCCGAGGCGCTGTTCGCCCGGTTCGCCGTCGCCGTCGCCGTCGCCGTCGACTAGTTGGGGACGGCCGCCCCCCGCTCGAACGGCGACCGGGACGTCCGCGCCGCCCGCTCCCGCAGGTCGGCCGGGACCCAGGGCAGCAGCATCCCGTACGGCTCGCCGCCGAAGAGGTGGTGCACCCGGTGGGCGTCGGCCAGGCGGTCGAGCAGCGCCCAGCGGGCCCGCAGCGCGGGGAGGCGGCGGTGGACGTACAGGTCGTGGACGAACACGTACGCCGCCCCGTACGCCGTCACGCCGGCGCCGACCGGGACCAGCGCGCCGAGCCCGCCGAAGGCCGTCCCCGCGGCCATGGCGGCCACCGTGACGAGCGCGAACGTCAGCGGGTAGAGGTCGTTGCGCTCGAAGCGGCCCTGCCGGCGCTGGTGGTGGCTGCGGTGCCAGCCGATGCCGGGCCCGTGCATCAGGAAGCGGTGGGCCAGGTAGGTGACCCCCTCCATCCCGACGAAGGCCACGGCGGCGAGCAGCACGGCGGTCACGCCCCGCCCACGGTACCGGTCCACCGGCCCCGGTCGTCGAGCCGGCGCCACCGGGAGATCACCCAGGTGAGCAGCGCCCAGCCGAACAGGTAGTCCTCGACGGGGATGTCCCACGGGAACCGCCACCCGGTCACCTGGTCGGGGTCGTAGCGCACGATCGGCGCGCTCAGCTTGGTCAGCCACCCGTCGACGGCGACCATGAACGCCACGCAGACGGCGATGGCCAGCCAGTAGGGCCGGCTCCGGAACAGCCCGTCCCGCCAGACCGCCACCTCGGCCCCCGCGACGGCGACGACGGCGGCGACCGCCAGCACCGTGTACTCGGGCATCAGCGGCGCAGCAGCCGGGCGACGGTGGCGTAGGTGAGCACCGCGCAAGCAGGGACGACGACGAAGAACGCCAACTCTTCGACCGGTACCCCGAAGGGCGCTCGCCACCCCGTGGTGTAGGCGCGGCTAAACGACCAGTGGTCCCTGCCGATGGCAACGACGTCCCAGCAGAAGAAGGCGACGAGCGGGAGCGCCAGCGCCCGGCCGAACCGCCGTGGGCGCCGCCACACGCGGGCCCCGAACACGAACTCGAGGGGAAGGGTGAGGGCGGCGCACGCTCCAAGGAGCAACAGGTACTGGAGACGGTCCATGCGGCCGCGCGCACTCTAACGGCGTGACGTGATCGACCCCCGCCCGGAGCTGCAGCGGTCGGCGTCCCGCGCGCGGGGCCGTCGTACGCTGCTGGCCGTGGTCGGGGGGGAAGGGTGACGGCGGACGTGGGCCCCGCGCCGCACCCGCTCGTCGGCCTCGGGACCGACGTCCTGGCCGTCGCCGACCGGTCGGGACGGGTGCGCTACGTCAGCCCGTCGGTCGAGCAGCTGCTGGGCTACACGCCGTCGGAGTACAGCCGGCTCGGGTGGCTGGAGCTGGTCCACCCCGACGACACCGCGGTGGCCGTCGAGGCCCGCTCCGCCGTCCGCTCCCGCTACCGGGCCGAGGCGCGGTGCGAGATCCGCCTCCAGCACCGGGACGGCAGCTGGCGCTGGGTGCAGGTCACCGGGACGAACCTGCTCGACGACCCCGAGGTCGGCGGGGTCATCACGAGCATCAGGGACGTGTCCGGCAAGCGGGCCGTCGAGCAGGCCGTGCACGCCAGCGAGGAGCGCTACCGGGCCCTCGCCCGCCACGGGTCCGACGCCGTGCTCGTCACCGACCCGAGCGGGCTGATCACCTGGGCCGGACCGTCGCTCGAGCGCCTGACCGGGTCGCCGCCGGAGGCGTGGGCCGGCACCGTGTGGTTCGACGGGGTCCACCCCGACGAGCAGGCGCTCGCCGTCGAGACGCTCACGTCGGCGGTGCTCGGGCGGTCGCCGGCGGTGGCCGAGATCCGCCTCCGCCACGCCGAGCAGTCGTGGCGGTGGGTCGAGTGCACGGTCGCCAACATGCTCGACGACCCGAACATCGGCGGCATGGTCGTCAACCTCCGCGACGTCACCGAGCGGCGCCAGGCCGGCGACGACCTCCGGGACACCGAGGAGCGCTTCCGGGTCCTCGTCAGCCAGTCGAGCGACATCGTCTTCATCTCCGACCGGGACGGGCGGGTGACCTTCGTCAGCCCGTCCATCCGGGCCGTGCTCGGCTACGACCCCGAGGAGGTCCTCGGCCGGCCGGAGGCCGACCTCGTCCACCCCGACGACCGGCCCCACCAGCTGGCGGCCGCGGCCGAGGTCCGCTCCCAGCCCGGGCTGACGTTCCGGGCCGAGATCCGCGTCCGCCACACCGACGGGTCGTGGCGGTGGGTGGAGGTCTCGGGGGTGAACCTGCTCGACAACCCGGCCGTCGCCGGCGTGGTCGTGACGGCCAGGGACGTCACCGAGCGGCGCCACGCCGAGGACGCGCTGCGGGCCAGCGAGGAGCGGTGGCGGGCCCTGCTGGCCCACGCCGCCGACGCCGTCGTCGTCCACGACGCCGAGGACCGGGTGATCGACGCCAGCGAGTCGGTGTCGTCGGTGCTGGGCATCGACCGGTCCGAGCTGGCCGTCGAGGGCCTCGTGGCCCGCGCCCACCCCGACGACGTCGACGCCTTCCGGGCCGTCGCCGCCGCGGCCAGGGCCGACCCCGGCCGGCCGGTGCCGTTCCTCGTGCGGGGCCGCCACGGCGACGGCACCTGGCGGTGGCTGGAGGGCACGGTCACGAGCCTCGTCGACAACCCGGCGGTGCGCGGGGTGGTGACGAACGTGCGGGACGTCACCGAGCGGCGGCACGCCGAGGAGGCGCTGCGGGCCAGCGAGGACCGCTTCCGCGCCTTCGCCCAGAACGCCTCCGACACCATGCTGATCGTCGACGGCGACCTCGTCATCACCTACGCCACCGGGTCGGTCGAGGAGGTCTTCGGTCACCGCCCGGCCGACCTGGTCGGACGGCCCGGGCTCGAGCTGGTCCACCCCGACGACCGCGAGAAGACGGCGAACGCGGTCACCGGGACGGGCGACCGGCCGATGACGGGGGAGCTGCGGGTCCGCCACGCCGCCGGGGGCTGGCGCTGGGTGGAGGTCACGGCGAGGGACCTGCGGGCCAACCCGAACGTCGGCGGCTACGTCGTCAACCTGCGCGACGTCACGTCCCGGCGGGTGGCCGAGGAGGCCGTGCGGGCCAGCGAGGCCCGCTTCCGCGCGCTGGTCCAGAACGCGTCGGACCCCGTCCTCATCTTCGACGAGACCGGCCGGGTGACCTGGGCGAGCCCGGCCGGCGAGTCGCTGTTCGGGCTGGGCACGTCGGACATGATCGGCCGCACCCCGCTCGACCTCGTGCACCCCGACGACGCCGGCGCCGTCCTCGACGGGCTGGCCCACGCCGTCGCCCGGCCCGACGAGGTCGTGCTGCTGAAGGGCAGGGTGCAGCGACCGGACGGCACCGTCCGCTGGGTGGAGGCGACCGCCTCGAACCTGCTCGAGGACCCCTACGTCGGCGGCGTCGTCGGCAACTTCCGCGACGTCACCGAGCGGGTAGCCGTCGAGGAGGCCATGCGGGCCAGCGAGGAGCGGTTCCGGGCGCTGGTGCAGAACTCCTCGGACATCGTCGCCGTCATGGACGCCGACGGGACCGTCACCTACATCAGCCCGGGGATCACGTCGGTGCTCGGCTGGGAGCCCGACCAGGCCCTCGGCCGCCCCGCCTACCAGCTCGGCCACCCCGACGACGAGGCCACCAGCAGGGCCAAGTTCGAGCGGGCGCTCGCCAACCCCGGCGAGGTGGTGGTCGGCGAGGGCCGGGCCATGCACCGGGACGGGTCGTGGCGGTGGCTGGAGGCGACGCTCCAGAACCGGCTCGACGACCCGGCCGTCGCCGGCGTGGTCGGCAACTTCAGGGACATCACCGAGCGGCGCCGGGCCGAGGCCGCCCTGCGGGCCAGCGAGGAGCGCTTCCGGTCCCTCGTCCAGCACTCCCACGACGTCGTCCAGATCATGGGCGCCGACGGGCGCATCAGCTGGGTCAGCCCGGCCGTCCGCAACCTGCTCGGCGTGGAGCCGGCGGCGATGGTCGGCACCTACCCGATCGACGGCACGCACCCCGAGGACCGGCGGGCCGCGCTCGACGTGTTCCGCTCGGTGCGGGACCGGCCGGGCGCCTCGCAGCGGATCGAGACCCGGCTGCGCCACGCCGACGGGTCGTGGCGGTGGGTCGACTCGATCGTCACCAACCGCCTCGACGACCCCGGCATCCGCGGCGTCGTCGCCAACTACCGCGACATCACCGACCGCAAGGCCGCCGAGCACGCCCTCCAGGAGAGCGAGGAGCTGTTCCGGTCGCTCGCCGCCTCGTCGCCGACCGGCATCTTCCGCCTCGACCCGGCCGGCGGGTGCACGTACGTCAACGAGCGGTGGCAGGAGATCACGGGCTGCCGCTTCGACGAGGTGGAGGGCGACGCCTGGCGGAGCCTCGTCCACCCCGAGGACCGCGAGCGGCTCGAGGCGGCGCTGGCGACCGCCCTGTCGGCGAGCACCGCCCTCTCCGAGCAGTTCCGCCTCGACACCCGGGACGGGATGCGGTGGGTGCGGGTCCACACCGAGCCCGTCCTCGACGACGGCGACGAGCCCGCCGGCCACGTCGGCAACATGGAGGACATCACCGCCGAGGTCGCGGCCAAGCGGGACATGTCCCGGCTGACCGACATCCTCGAGGCCACGAGCGACCTCGTCGGCGTGAGCGACCGCGAGGGCCGGCTCCTCTACCTGAACGCCGCCGCCCGGCGGTTCTTCGGGATCGCGCCCGACGCCGGCTTCGAGGGGCTCGACCTGCGGGAGCGGGTGCCGTCCTGGGCGCTCGACGTGTTCGCCCGCGAGGCGGTGCCGGCGCTGCGCACGAACGGCATCTGGAGCGGCGAGCTGGCGGTCATGCGGGGCGAGGAGACGGTGCCGGTGTCGGCCCTGTTCCTCGTGCACCGGGACGCCGACGGCCGCATCGAGTTCGTCTCGAGCGTCACCCGGGACATCAGCGAGCGCAAGGCGTTCGAGGCGAGGCTGGAGCACCAGGCCACCCACGACCCCCTCACCGGGCTGCCCAACCGCACCCTGCTCCTCGACCGCCTGGAGATGGCGCTGGCCCGGGCCAAGCGCCTGGGGTCGGCGGTGGCCGTGCTGTTCCTCGACCTCGACCACTTCAAGGTCGTGAACGACAGCCTGGGCCACGGGCTCGGCGACCGCCTGCTCGTCGCCATCTCCCGCCGGCTCCAGGGCACGCTCCGCCCCGGCGACACCGTCGCCCGCTTCGGCGGCGACGAGTTCGTCATCCTCTGCGAGGAGATCGACCGGGAGGAGGACGCCGTCGCCATCGCCGAGCGGGTCGACCGGGTCGTGAGCGGGCCGTTCGTCGTCGACGACGCCGAGGTGTTCGTGACCGTCAGCGTCGGCATCGCCTTCTCGACCCCGCCGGGGTCGGGCGGCCGGGGCGCGCCGCCGTCGGACCCCGAGGCGCTGATCCGCGACGCCGACGCGGCCATGTACCGGGCCAAGGCCAGGGGGCGGGCCCGCTACGAGGTGTTCGACGCGGCCATGCGAGAGCGGGCCGTGGAGCGCCTCGACATCGAGGGCGCCCTGCGCCGGGCCCTCGACCGCCACGAGCTGCGGCTGTACTTCCAGCCGGCGGTGTCGGTCGGCGACGGGCGGGTGTGGGGCTTCGAGGCGCTGCTGCGCTGGGAGCACCCGGAGCGGGGGATCCTGCTGCCGGGCGAGTTCCTGGCCGTCGCCGAGGAGACCGGGCTGATCGTGCCGATCGGCGACTGGGTGCTGCACCAGGCGTGCTCGCAGGCGGCCCGCTGGCACGAGGACCACCCCGACCGGCCGCTCACCGTCGCCGTCAACCTGTCGTCCCGCCAGCTGACCCACCCGAGCCTCGTCGACGACGTGCGGGGGGTGCTCGCCCTCACCGGGCTCGACCCGTCGACCGTCGTCCTCGAGATCACCGAGAGCGCGCTGATGGACGACGTGTCGGCCACCGAGGCCGCCCTGCGGGCGCTGAAGGGGCTCGGCGTCCGGCTCGCCGTCGACGACTTCGGCACCGGCTACTCGTCGCTCAGCTACCTGCGCCGCTTCCCGGTCGACGTGCTGAAGGTCGACCGCGTCTTCGTGGCAGGACTTGGCCAGAACCCCGAGGACTCGGCCATCGTGACGGCCGTGATCACCCTCGCCCACACCCTCGGCCTGTCGGCCGTCGCCGAGGGCGTCGAGACCCCCGGGCAGCTGGCCGAGCTGCGCCACCTGCACTGCGACTACGCCCAGGGCTTCCACCTGGCCCGGCCGGTGCCGGCCGCGGCCGTCGACGAGCTCCTCGCCACCTTCCCCCGACGGCTTGCTCCTTGACCCGCCCCTGTGGGCCGTCGTCGTCGCCGACGTCGCCGGCTGGGGAGCGTGGAGCGCGGCGGTCGGGTGGTGGGCGGCCAGCCGGCCGGCGTCGCGCTTCGCCGCCGACTCGCGCCTGACCAGGTTGCGCCCGTTCGAGGCCGGCGGCGCCTGGTACGAGCGCCACCTGGCCATCCGGCGGTGGAAGGACCGCACGCCGGAGGCCGGCGACCTGTTCCCCGGCGGCCTGTCGAAGCGGTCGCTGCCCGGCCGGGGCCGGGCCGGGCTGGAGCGGTTCGCGGCGGAGACCCGCCGGGCCGAGGTCGTGCACTGGCTGGTGCCGCTGGCCGCCGTGCCCATGGCGGCCTGGAACCCCTGGCCGCTGGAGCTGACGATGGTGGCCTACGCGGTGCTGGCCAACGTCCCCTGCCTGCTCATCCAGCGCTACAACCGGGCGAGGATCGAGGCCATCCTCAGCCGGCGTAGCGCCTGAGCGCCTGCGGGAGCGGCTCCTCGACGACGCCGGGCTCGGACGCCACGGCGACGAGCCAGTCGGGGCGGCCGACGGCCGAGACGCAGATCGGGCTCTCGAGGTCGGAGCGGAGGAGGGCGAGGCGGGCGAAGCTCGTGGCGTAGTCGGGCGGGCGGACGTCCCGGCTGAGCTCGGCGAGGGCGTAGGGGTCGGGCGGGACCGAGCCGTCGGGCGCCGGGCCGGGGAAGGCCGGTGCCGGGGAGGACGGGCCGGGGCCGCCACCGGTCAGGCCGGGGCCGTCGGTGACGACCGCGCCGCGCACGAGCGCCGGGCGGGCCCCGGCCACCAGCAGGGCCACGTAGCCGCCAAGCCCCCGGCCGACGACCGTCGACGGGCCGAGGTGGGCGAGCGCGGCGTCCGCGTCGGCCATCAGCACCTCGGCCGTGTACCCGCCGCCGGCCGGCACGGTGGACGCCCCGTGCCCGGTGAAGTCGAGGCCGACGACCGGGCCGGGCCAGGCGGCCAGGTGGCGGGGCAGGGCGCCGGGGGTGCGCTCGCCGAGGCCGTGGAGGAGGAGCAGCGGGTGGCCGCCGTCGCCGTCCCGCAGCCGGTGCAGCGCCAGGCGGACGTGGGCGTGGCGGACGAAGGTCGGGCCGCTCACCCGAGGAACCCCAGCACGAGGTCGGCGATGCGGTGCGGGTGCTCGATGTGGACGAAGTGGCCGCTGTCGTCGAGGGTCTCGAAGCGGGCGCCGGGCGGCAGGTAGGGGACGACGTCGTCGGGCCTGGTCCCCCAGCCCATGTTCTCGGGCACGAGGCCGAGCACGCCGAGGAACGGCATGGGCAGGCCGGGCAGGCGCAGCAGCGACCACTCGGGGCGCCAGGGCCCGAACCCGCCGAAGCGCAGGACGGGGTCGATCTTCCAGCGCCACCCGTCGGCGTCCCGGCGGGCGCCGATCCCGACGAGGTAGCGCAGCCAGTCGAGCGGCAGCCGGGGGTTCATCCGGCCCCGCCGCACGGCCAGCTCGTCGACGGTGCCGGGCCGGCGGACGAGGTCGGCCGAGCGGCGGCGGTGGTCGAGCCAGCCCTCGAGCTCGCCGGCCAGCAGCCGGGTGCGCTCCCGGTCGGGCACGTCGGGCGGCATGCGCTTGGAGGGCAGCCCGTCGAGGTTGACCAGGTGGCTGACGCGGTGGGGGAAGGCGTCGGCCAGCTGGATCATGAGCCCGCCGCCCTTCGAGTGGCCGACGACGGGGACCGGCGTGGTCGCCACCGTGTCGAGCACGGCCAGCCCGTCGCGGACGTCGGCCTCCCAGCTGTAGAGCGCGGCGTGCTCGGAGTCGCCGTGGCCCCGCTGGTCCCAGGCGACCACCCGCCGGCCGCCGGCGGCCAGCAGCGGGGCGAACACGTCGAAGGTGCCGGCGAAGTCGAACCCGCCGTGGACGAGGAGCATGGGCGGGGCGTCCTCGGCGCCCCACACGTGGACGGCCAGGCGGAGCCCGGACGAGACGACCGTCCGCGTCCGGTCGGGGCGGCGGGCGCCCGGGAAGGCGGGCGGGTCGTCGAGCGCTGGCGCGGTCGCCATGGGCGGAGCGTAAGGGCCGTGCCAACCGCCACGCCCGTCCTGTGACCGCTGTCTCTGGACATACCCACCCGGCCGGCCGGATGCTAACGACGGTAACGTAACACTGTTAGCAACGAGGGAGGCCCCCATGCTGGAGGCGATCGGACGGCTGGTGACGGCGAGGCGGCGGCTCGTGCTGGTCGTCGCCCTGGTGGCCTTCGCCGTCGCCGGCGCGCTGGGCGGCGGGGTGGCCGAGCGGCTGTCGTCGGGCGGGTTCGAGGACCCGGGCGCCGAGTCGACCAGGGCCGAGGACCTGCTGCGCGACCACTTCGGCACGGGCACGCCGAACGTCGTGCTGCTGGTGACCGCCGACGGCGGCTCCGTCGACGACCCGGCCGTCGCCGCCGCCGGCCAGGCGCTCACCGAGGAGCTGGCGGCCCAGCCCGGCGTGGCCGAGGTGGCGTCGTACTGGAGCCTCGGCAACGTGCCGCCGCTGCGCAACGAGGACGGCGACCGGGCGCTGGTCGTCGGCCGCATCGAGGGCGACGAGGACGAGGTCGACGAGCGCATCGCCGAGATCTCGCCCCGCTTCGCGAGGGACGACGGGACGGTGACCGTCGAGGTCGGCGGGTTCGCCGAGGTGTTCCGCCAGGTCGGCACGACCATCGAGGAGGACCTGCGCCGGGCGGAGATGATCGCCCTGCCCGTCACCCTCCTGCTGCTGATCGTCGTGTTCGGCAGCGTCGTCGCCGCCGCCCTGCCGCTCGCCGTCGGCGCCCTCGCCGTGGTCGGGACCATGCTCGTGCTGTCGGCCCTGGCCGCCGTCACCCAGGTCTCCATCTTCTCGCTGAACCTCACGACGGCGATGGGCCTCGGCCTGGCCATCGACTACAGCCTGTTCGTGGTCTCCCGGTTCCGGGAGGAGCTGCGGCGGGGCGCGGCGCCCGACGACGCCGTGCGCACCACCGTCCGCACGGCCGGCCGCACGGTCGCCTTCAGCGCCCTCACCGTGGCCGCCTCGCTGTCGGCCCTGCTCGTGTTCCCGCTCGCCTTCCTGCGCTCGTTCGCCTACGCGGGCGTGGCCGTCGCCCTGATCGCGGCCGTCGCCGCCGTCGTCGTGCTGCCTGCCATCCTCGCCCTGCTCGGGCGCCGGGTCGACGCGCTCACGCTCTGGCACCGGCGCACGCCGGCCGAGGGCGAGGGCATGTGGCACCGGCTGGCCGTCGCCGTCATGCGCCGGCCGCTGCCCATCGCGACCGCGGTGGTGGTCGTGCTGCTCGTGCTGGGCGGGCCGTTCCTGCGCATCGACTTCGGCCTGCCCGACGACCGGGTGCTCCCGGCGGACGCGTCGTCCCACCAGGTGTCCCAGGTGCTGCGGGACGAGTTCGCCTCCGAGGAGGCGACGGCCCTGTCCGTCGTCGCCCCCGGCGCCGGCGACCCGGCCGCCGCCACGGGCGAGATCGACGCCTACGCCGCCCGCCTGTCGGCCATCCCCGGCGTGGCCAGGGTCGACGCCGTGACCGGGTCGTACATCCTCGGCCGGCGGGTCATCGAGGGCGGCCCGGCCAGCGCCCGGTTCGCGGCCGACGAGGGCACGTGGCTGTCGGTCGTGCCGAACGTCGAGGCCTACTCCGACGAGGGCGAGGACCTGGTGCGGGCCGTGCGGGCCACCGACGCCCCGTTCGAGGTGCTGGTGGCCGGCCCGTCGGCCCAGCTGGTCGACTCGAAGGCGTCGCTGTTCGGCCGCCTGCCCCTCGCCGTCGCCGTCATCGCCGTGGTGACGTTCGTGCTGCTGTTCCTGCTGTTCGGGAGCGTGCTCGTCCCGGTCAAGGCCCTCGTCCTCAACGTGCTCAGCCTGAGCGCCACGTTCGGCGCCATGGTGTGGGTCTTCCAGGATGGCAACCTGTCCGGCGTGCTCGACTTCACGCCGACGGGCACCGTCGACACCACGACGCCGATCCTCATGTTCTGCATCGCCTTCGGGCTCTCCATGGACTACGAGGTGTTCCTCCTCAGCCGCATCAAGGAGGAGCACGACCGCACCGGCGACGACGCCGGCTCGGTCGCCCTCGGCCTGGAGCGCACCGGCCGGATCGTGACGGCCGCGGCCGTGCTCATCGCCGTGGTGCTCGTGGCCTTCGCCACCTCCCGGGTCACGTTCATCAAGCTGTTCGGCCTCGGCCTCACGCTGGCCGTGCTGATGGACGCCTTCCTCATCCGGGCGACCCTGGTCCCGGCGTTCATGCGCCTCGCCGGCCGGGCCAACTGGTGGGCGCCGGCCTCGCTGCGCCGCATCCACGACCGCTTCGGGCTGCGGGAGTCGGCCGGGGAGCCGGCGCCCGCCGCCCCGCACGAGGAGGAGCCGGTGCTGGTCGGCTCGGGACGATGACCACCGCCGCCCCCCGCCGGGCCCGCGCCCGGCGGGGGGAGGGCGAGCGGCTGCGGGAGGAGATCCTCGCCGCCGCCGAGCGGCTGCTGCTCGAGACCGGCTCCGAGGAGGCGGTCTCGATCCGCGCCGTGGCCGCGGCCGTCGGCGTGACCCCGCCGTCCATCTACCGGCACTTCGCCGACAAGAACCACCTGCTGTTCGAGGTGTGCGCCGTCCAGATGGCCCGCCTGGGCGAGCACCTGCGGTCGGCCATGGCCGAGGTCGACGACCCGGTGGTCGCCCTCGGGGTGATGGGCGAGGCGTACGTCCGCTTCGGGGTCGAGCACCCGGAGCACTACCGGATCATGTTCATGGGCCGCTCGGACCTGACCCCCGAGCAGTACGCCGACGAGCTGCTCGTCGAGACCAGCCCGTTCGCCATGCTCGTCGCCATGTGCCAGCGGGCCGTCGACGCCGGCGCCACCCGCCACCGCGACGCCTTCCGCGTCGCCCTCGTGCTCTGGTCGGCGGTCCACGGGCTGACCTCGCTGCTGGTGGCCAAGCCCAACCTCCCCTGGCCCGACGTCGACGTGCTCGTGCACGACCTGCTCGACGTCGTCGTCGGCGGAGAGTTCCCGACCCCCGGCTAACCTCGCCCCATCGGCCCGGCGACCGCACCCCCCCTCACCTCGCGCGTCCGCGCCCGGGCCCGCACCGCGCTCCGGCGCCGGGCCCGCGGCCACCGCCAGCTGCTGGCCGGGTCGGCCGTCCTGGTCGCCGGGGCCGCCGTCCAGGCCGTCACCGGCTCGCTGTTCTGGCTGATCGCGGCGAGGACGGGGACGAGCACCGAGGTCGGGCACGCCTCGGCCCTGTTCACCTCGGTCATGTTCGTGAACTACCTGGTGGGGCTGGGCCTGCCCGTCGCCCTCGCCCGCTACGCGCCCGACCGCAGCCGCTCGTCGGACGTCATCTTCACCTGGGGGGTCGTGGCGACGGTGGCCAGCTCGCTGGCCGGGTCGCTGCTGTACCTGTGGGTGGTGTCGCCCCCGGCCGCCGACGTGCTGACCGAGGGCGGCTGGTGGGCGGGCGCCGGCCTGTTCTGGGTGATGGTGCTCGGCGCCGCGCTGTCGATGGTCGTCGACGTCCGGCTGATGACGGCCAGGCGCTGGAACCTCGTGCTGGCCCGGATGGTCGTCGTCGGCTTCATCCGCATCCCGCTGCTCGCCGTGCCGATCCCCGACACCGGCCGGGAGCTGTGGCTGTTCCTGCTGGCCGCGGCGCCGACGGCGGTGTCGGGGCTGGTCGGCGTGCCGCTGCTGCGGCCGCTCGTCGGCGCCCGGCTGCGCCTGTCCCCGAGCCCCGAGACGGCGAGGGCCGCGGCCCGCTACTCCCTCGTCAACTGGCTGTCGACCCTGGCCTACGGCGCCCCGTACTTCGCGCTGCCGGTCATCGTGCTCGTGCACGTGACGCCGTCGACCAACGCCAGCTTCTACGTCGCCTGGAGCATCACCCAGGTGGCGTTCTACGTGCCGTCGGCCATCGGCCAGGCCCTGCTCGCCGAGGGGGGCAAGGACGGCGCCCAGGTGCACGCGCAGGTCCGGCTGGCGCTCGCCCTGGCCGTCGGCCTGATGGCGGCGGCGTCGGTCGCCGCGCTGGTGGCCCGGTCGCTCGTCGTCACCGTGTACGGCGCCGAGTACTCCGAGGCGGCCAGGATCCTCCCCGTGCTCATGGCCGCGGGCGTGCCGTGGGCGGTGAGCTCGCTGTACCTCACCGAGGTGCGGGTGCGGCACCGCCACGTCGCCACCGTCGCCATCACCGCGGCGCTCACCCTCGCCATCGTGGGGCCGGCGCTCATCACGGTGCCGGGCCGCGGGGTGGACGGGGCGATGTGGTCGTGGCTCGGCGGGAACGCCCTGGCCGCGGCCGTCGCCGCCGTCGCCGTGCGGCTCAGCCGCCTCAACCGGGCCGACGCCCCGCCCGAGGTGGCCGGCGCCGCCGCCCTGGTCGGGGCGGGCCGCTAGGCCGTCAGCTGGTCCGCCGTCTCGGCCTCGGTCGGGCGGCGGCCCCGGGCGTGCTCCTCGTGGACGTGGTGGAGGAACCGCTCGACGGCCTCGATGACCCGGGCGGTGCGGAACGACGGGAACACCTCGAAGGCGTGCTGCGCGCCCTGCATCTCGGCGTAGAGCACGGGCGAGCGGGAGACGGCCCGCAGGGCCTCGACGAAGGACCGGGCGTCGGCCACCGGCGCGAGGGTGTCGCCGTCGCCGTGCACGACGAGGAACGGCGGCGCATGGGGATGGAGGCGGCTGAGCGGCGACGCCTTCTCGTAGGCCTCCGGCTCGTCCTCGATGAAGGCCTTCATCACGTGCTTGCGCAGGAACTCGTGGACGAACCACGGGTCCCAGGTGCCGAAGCGGTTGGTGAAGTCGTAGACGCCGTAGAACGGCACGGCGGCCTGCACCGACGTGTCGGCCTGCTCGAAGCCGGGCTGGTACTCGGGGTCGTTCGCCGTGAGGGCGACGAGCGCGGCGAGGTGGCCGCCGGCCGACCCGCCGGTGACGGCCACGAAGCCGGGGTCGCCGCCGTGCTCGTGGGCGTGCTCGCGGATCCAGGCGACGGCCCGCTTGAGGTCGACGAGGTGGTCGGGGAACGTGGCGTGGGGGCTGAGGCGGTAGTTGGCGTTGAACCCGACCCAGCCGTTGGCGGCCAGGTGGGTGAGGAGGGGGATGCCCTGCTCGCGCTTGTCGCCGAGGACCCAGGCCCCGCCGTGCACCTGGAGGACGCACGGCCGCCCGCCGCCGCCGTTCCGGGGCCGGTACACGTCGAGCTTCAGCACCCGCCCGCCCGCCTTCGCGTAGGGGAGGTCACGGGTGCGCTGCACCTCGCGCCGGCGGACGGCGACGGGGACGAGCAGCTGGGCCCTGGGGTAGCGGGGGGCGCCGGTGGTGTCGAGGTCCTCGAGGTTGCGGCGCAGGCCGACGGTCGTGCGGAGCGACCGCAGGCCGAGCACGGCGAGCCCGGCCGCCGACCCGAGCGCGGTGCCGAGGCCCAGCCACCCCGCCCACCCGTCGAGCGCCCCGGCCGCCACCAGCACGGCCGTCAGGACGAGGAGGCCGGCGAGGTGGTGGAAGGCCAGCTCGATCGTGAACCAGGCCGCGAGGAAGCTCGGCACGAGCGAGAACCGCCCGCGCCGGGGCACGAGGGCGTTGACCGTCCACACGGCCGACCAGACCCCGAGCGCGAGCAGCCACCACCGCACCCTCCGAGTCTGCCCGGGCCGCGCCCGGCGAGCCGCGTCAGCGGCGCTTGCGGGCGACCTTGTCGAACCAGGTGCTCAGCTCGGTCATGGCGCCGGGCCTGGCCTGGAGGCGCTCGCAGATCACCAGGTCCTCGATCGTGGTCGAGCGCAGCGCGGTGCGCCAGGCCGAGTCGGCCCGGTCCATCGTCGCGGCCACGCAGCACGCCTTCAGGCAGCCGGGGCCGGCGGACGGGACCGCGCCCTGCCGCCGGATCTCCGTGCAGCGGAACGCGGGCTCGGGGCCCTCGACGGCCTCGACGACGTCGAGGACGGTGATCTCGTTGGCAGGGCGGGCCAGGCGGTAACCGCCCCTGGGGCCGGGCTGGGAGGTGATCAGCCCGGCCCGCGACATGAGTTGCAGGTGCTTGGCCAGGTAGGGAGCGGGCACGCCGTGCAGCTCGGCCAGCTGGGCACCGGGGAGCGACTGGCCAGACGGCAGCATGGCCAAGGTCATGGTGCAGTGGATGCACCACTCCACGCCTTCGGACATCCGCATGCGTTCGGCTCCGGATCGAAGCCCTAGCGACCGAGCAGCACCAGGCCGCGCCCCGGGCCGGGCCCGGACGCGCGGCCGGCCGTCATCGCAGGGAGCCCTCCGACGCCCGGTCGATGCCCAGGGTGGCCAGCAGGTCCTCGTGGAGCTCGAACCACACGGTGTGGTACGAGGGCACCATCGGGTCGGCCACGTACGCCGTCTCGCCGGCCTGCACCCGCTCGAGGGCAGCGGCGAAGCGCTCCCCGTAGACGCGGTAGCGGTCGAGGGCGGCGGTCAGCTCGGCGAACACCGGACGGGCCTGCTCGTCCAGGGCGACGAGCCGGTCGATGACGGCCTTGTCGTAGTCGGGGTCGTCATGGTCGTTCAGCACCTGGCCGACCGGGTCCTTCAGCTGCCAGGCCGTGCAGATCTCGAGCAGGTCGCCGTTCATGGCGAGGAACTTGCGGTAGCCGGCGTAGACGGCGTCGCGGGCACCGGTCGCCTCGAGCTCGGCGGTGAGCAGCTGCTGGTGGGCCTGGCGGCCCGGCGGCAGCAGGGCGTAGCCGGCGATGCGGCCCTCCCGCTTGACGACGAGGCCGTCGGCCGCCGCCGCCGCCAGGATGGCGTCCGCCTCGGCCGCGTCGAGGCCGGCGATGTCGGCGACGGCCGCCGCTGACGCGATCGGCCGCAGGCGGAGGCCGTGCAGGGCCAAGAGCTTGGGGTCGGACCGGTAGGCGGTGGCGGTCATGACGGGGAACCTCCGTT
>DASWMK010000091.1 GCA_036399815.1 Acidimicrobiales bacterium | reverse complement strand
CGCTCGACGAGGGCTGGGCGAACACGTCGAGGTCGCGGCCGGTGGCGTCGAAGGGCAGGCCCTCGGCGACCCCGTCGAGGAACGTGCGGCTGCCGACGAGCTCGGCGTAGGTCGGCAGCAGCTCCTCGACGGCGCCGACGTAGAAGGGGACGGACTCGATGTTGTCAGGGTCGGGGAGAAGCGCCACAGTGGCGCTCGACTCGTAGACCGGTTCCTGACGGGCCAGGAACAGCAGGGCGGCGCCGACGACGAGGAGCGCCACGGCGATCACCACCACTCGACGCCGCCACAGCGTGCGGCCGACGTCTCCGATACCCACCACGCCAGGGTACGGCATGACCCCCTCCCGTCCCGGGCACCGAACGCTGAAGGTGGTGCCTCCGCCGCGGCACCCTTCAGCACTGAGAAGTGCGTGCCGATGGGATGGCATGACGCTCGCCCGCCCTCGGCGGTGGCACCGTTCCGGTGTCCGGGTCATGGCCGCCGCCGTCGCCGCCAGCCTTCTCGGCACGTTCGCACCGGCCTGGGCCGCTGCCACCGTGTCGACCTCCGCCAAGAACCCCGACCGCACGGTGGCCCACTGGTCGCCGGGCCGCGCCGGGCCGTTCCTCGACCACTTCAACGGCGGCGCGCTCGACGTCGCCACCGAGGCGCCCCGGCGCCGCATCATCTCGCTCAACTCGTGGGAGTGGGGCCTGGTCGACGACATCAAGGCCGCCAACCCGCGCGCCATCGTGCTCCTGTACCAGGACCTGAGCTCCGTGAGGAGCTACGCGGGGGCCGTCCCCCGCACGGCCACCTGCCTCGACCCGGTGCGCGACTGGCGGGGCTGCGCCGACGCCCCCTACCTGCCCACCGGCGTCGGGTACGTCGAGGCCTCCCGCGACCATCCCGAGTGGTTCCTGACCGACGGCTCCGGCCGGCGCCTCGAGTGGCGGTCGTGGCCGGGCCACTGGCAGGTGGACGTGGGCAACCCGTCGTACCAGCAGCGCTGGCTCGAGAACGTGCGCGCCGAGCTCGCGGCCCACGGCTGGGACGGCGTGATCATGGACAACGCCATCACACGGGCCCAGTCGCTGACCACGCCGGCGCCGGCCCGCTACGACACCGACGTCGAGATGCAGGCCGCCGTCCGCTCGATGCTGGCCGCCGTGTCCCCGCCGCTCCGCGAGGCCGGCTACGTCACCTTCGCCAACGTGAGCGACTCCCGCATGTGGCCCGGCCTCTGGGCGGACTGGCTCACCCTGCTCGACGGCGCCTCCGAGGAGCACTTCGTCAGCTGGTCGTCGGTCCCCGGCAGCGGCTTCGTGTGGGACTGGGGCACGACCGGGTGGCGGGGCATGGTCGACCAGATCGCGACCGCGGCCCGCATGGGCAAGATCGCCATGGTCAAGATCGGCGGGGTCATCCCCGACCGAGCCGCGGCGATCTACGGCCTGGCCAGCTACCTGCTCGCCAACGACGGCCGCTCGGTCATCAGCCACGGCGACGGCACCTGGGAGCCCGAGTTCGAGTGGCGGCTCGGCCGCCCGCTCGGCGACTACCGCGACCTCGGCAACCACGTGTACCGGAGGGACTTCGCGAGGGGCACGGTGATCGTGAACGCGGCCGACTCCGGCTCGGTCACCGTCGACCTCGGCGGCACCTACGTCGACGGCGCCGGCACGTCGATGAACCAGGTGACCCTGGGCGCCACCCGCGGCGCCATCCTCCGCACGCCCTGATCCCCGCCCGCCGGTACCCTCCCGCCGGTGCGAGCGAGGGACCCGGTGGTCGTCGGCGTCGGCCAGGTCCTCCAGCGCACGGAGGACCTGGCCGAGTCGCGTGAGCCGGTCGACCTCATGGCCGACGCGGTCGCCGCCGCGGCCGCCGACGCCGGCCCGGCCGGCCGCCTGCTGGCCGCCGTCGAGTCCGTGCGGGTCGTGCGCGTGCTGTCCTGGCGCTACCCCGACCCCGGCCGGCTGGTCGCCGACCGCGTCGGCGCCCGCCCCCGCCACACGGCCGTCACCGGCACGGGCGGGCAGTCGCCCCAGGTCGTCGTCGACCGCACCGCGGCCGCCATCGCCGCCGGCGACCTCGACGTGGCCGTCGTGTGCGGGGCGGAGGCGTGGCGGACGAGGACGCGGTGGCGGCGGGCCGGCGAGCGGCCGCCGTGGACCCCGTGGGACGACGCCGCGCCGGTGCCCGACGAGGTGATCGGCCGGGACCTCGACCTGAGCGCGCCGGAGGAGCAGGCCGTCGGCCTCGGCCTGCCCGTGCAGCTCTACCCGATCTTCGAGAGCGCGCTGCGGGCCGCCGCCGGCCGCTCGGTGGCCGACCACCAGGCCCACCTCGGCCGGCTCTGGGCCGGGTTCAGCGAGGTGGCCGCGGCCAACCCGTGGGCCTGGCTGCGGGAGCGGCGCACGGCCGAGGAGATCGCCACGCCGTCGGCGGCCAACCGGATGGTCGGGTTCCCGTACCCGAAGCTCATGAACGCCAACAACGACGTCGACATGGCCGCCGCGCTCGTGCTGTGCTCGGCCGAGCGGGCCGAGGCGCTCGGCGTCGGCCGGGACCGGTGGGTGTTCGTCCACGCCGGCGCGGAGGCCGACGACCCGCTCGTGTCCCACCGCGGCGACCTGCGCTCCTCGCCCGCCATCCGGGCCGCCGGCCGGGCCGCGCTCGAGCTGGCCGGCGTCGGCGTCGGCGACCTGGCGCACGTCGACCTGTACTCGTGCTTCCCGTCGGCCGTGCAGGTCGCCGCGGCCGAGCTCGGCATCGGCCTCGACCGCCCGCTCACGGTCACCGGCGGCCTGTCCTTCGCCGGCGGGCCGTGGA
>DASWMK010000090.1 GCA_036399815.1 Acidimicrobiales bacterium | reverse complement strand
CGACGACGACGTCCGCAGCCGGCTCGCCGTCGCCCACCCGCTCGGGCGCCACGACGAGGACGACACCGTCGCAGGAGGCGCGTGCGGCGGCGATCGACCAGTCGACCACCCGCCGCCCGCCCAGCCGCTCGTACTGCTTCGGGGCGCCGTAGCGGGTGCCCCGGCCGGCCGCCACGACGACGGCCCAGGCCGACGTCAACGGTCGGCCAGGGACGCGAAGAAGAGGCGCCCGACCGAGGTCTGGACGCTCGACGTGATGCGGACGTCGGCCTCGCCGCCCACGAGCTCGGCGGCGTCGCCGACCACGACCATCGAACCGTCGTCGAGGAACCCCACGCCCTGCCCCGGCTCCTTCCCTGCCCTGCTGATCGGGATGCGGACCGTCTCCCCCGGCACGCGCACCGGGCGGAGGCTGTCGGCCAGCCTATGCAGGTTCAGGACGGTCACCCCCTGGAGCTCGGCCACCGACTGCAGCGCGCCGTCGGTCGTCACGATGCCGGCGCCGAGCCGGCGGGCCAGGGCGACCAGCTTGGCGTCGACGTCGGCCACCTCGGGCACCTCGTCGTCGAGGATGTGGACGTCGACGCCGCCCTGGCGTCGCAGCGCCTCCAGCGACTCGAGCGCCCGCCGGCCGCGCCGGCGCCTCGTCGGGTCCTGCGCGTCGGCGATCCCCTGGAGCTCGTCGAGCACGAAGCGGGGGACGAGCAGGGCCGAGCGGAGGAACCCGGCCGTCGCCACGGTGAGGAGGCGACCGTCGATGACCGCGCTGGTGTCGGCGAGGAGGCCGTCGCCCACCCCGTCGCCCCGCCACGGCCGGGCCACGACCGCCGGGCGGTCCGACAGGCCGGCGAGGGCCAGCAGCTCGCCGCTCTTGCGGGTGCCGACCCGGAACCCGGTGAACAGGCCGATCCACACGACGAGGCCGAACACCGGCCAGCCCCACGCGCCGGGAAGGAGCACGACGGCGGGGACGGCGACCAGCGCGGCCAGCCCGCCGGCGACGAAGCCGCCGAACGCGGCGGGGACGAGGCGGGCCGCCGGGTAGTCCGTGGAGCGCTCCTCGACGACGCCGACGAGCCGCTCGATCGTGCGGCCGAGCACGCCGCCGGCGACGTAGCCGAGCCCGGCACCGAGGACGGCGCCGACGACGGGCGCGCCCTGTCCGGCCGTTCCCGCGTCGCTGCCGCCGCCCAGCTGGTACCCGGCCGCGAGCGCGAGGAGCACGATCAGCAACCGGACGATCTCGACGAACACGCTCCCTCCCGCGACCCTCATCGGCAACGCGGGCGGGCGGCTGAAGCGGCCGTTCCGGCTAGGTGAGCGCCTCGTCCAGCTTGCGCTCCGCCTCCTCCTCGGTGACGCCGATGGCGAAGGTCAGCTCGGACACGAGGATCTGGCGGGCCTTGGCCAGCATGCGCTTCTCGCCGGCGGAGAGGCCCTTGTCCTTCTCCCGCAGCGACAGGTTCCGCACGACCTCGGCGACCTGGTACACGTCGCCCGACTTCAGCTTCTCGACGTGGTTCTTGAACCGCCGCGACCAGTTGGTCGGCATCCGCGCCTCCTTCTTGCGGAGGACGGCGAACACCTCCTCGACCTCCTCGTCGTTGATGACCTCGCGCAATCCGACCTCGTCGGTGTTGTCGCACGGGACCATCAGGGTGAGGTCGCCGTAGGCGAGCCGGAGCACGAGGTACTCGCGCTCCTCGCCGAACGCCACCTTCTTCTCACGGCGCTCGATCACGGCCGCGCCGTGATGGGGGTAGACGACCTTGTCACCGACGTCGAAGCTCAAGTGTTCTCCCTGCTGACCGCCCGGAACCAAGCCATACAAGGGTAGGGACCGAGGGGGCCGAGCGCCAACTCGCGTACCACCGCCGGTGGTCGCCGCCGTTACGATCGTCACATGGCCGCCACCGACCTGCTCGCCGAGGTCGAGATGTTCCGGGACCTCGACGGCGACGAGCTCCGGCGCATCGAGCAGGCCGCCGAGCCCCGCCGCCTCCGCCGCGGCGACGTGCTGTTCCGCGAGGGCGACGCCGCCCACGACCTGTTCGTCGTCGTGGACGGGCGCATCGCCATCTCGAACAAGTCGATCGACGGCCGGGAGTCGATGGTGGCGCTGATGGAGCGGGGCGACCTGTTCGGCGAGATGCCGCTGTTCGACCAGCGCACCCGCTCGGCCGAGGCCCGGGCGCTGGAGCCGTCGGAGGTGCTGGCCCTCCCCTACGAGCCCGTCCGCAAGCTCTACGAGGAGCGGCCGGCCCTGCTGTGGAGCGTGGTCAACCTGCTCGCCGGGCGGGTGCGGACGATGGACGCCACCCTCGCCGACTCGGTGTTCCTCGACGTCACCGGGCGCACGGCCAAGCGTCTGCTGGAGCTCGCCGGCGACGCCGACGAGTTCACCCTGCCGATCACCCAGGAGGAGCTGGCCGGCATGGTGGGCGCCTCCCGGGAGCGGGTGAACAAGGCGATCGCCTCGTTCGTGCGCCTCGGCTGGATCACCCAGTCCGACCGCCGCTACCGCATCACCAACCGCCAGCAGCTCGCGCTGCGGTCGCGCTGAGCGTGCGGATCACCCTGCCGTCGGGCACGGCCGCCGAGCTCGCCCGCCCCGACGGCGACGCCCTCCGCGGGGTCGTGGTGGTGACCGACATCATGGGCCTGCGGCCCCTGTTCGACGACCTCTGCGCCCGGCTGGCGAGCGAGCACGGGTGGGTGGTGTGCGCGGTCGAGCCCTTCCCCGGGCGCGAGGACCTCGACCTCCAGGGCCGGATGGAGGCCGCGGCCGGGCTGGACGACGAACGCCAGCTGGGCGACCTCGTCGCCGCCGCCGACGCCTGCGGGGTGGCGCCGGTCGCCGTCATGGGGTTCTGCATGGGCGGCATGTACGCCATGAAGGCCAGCGCCACCGGTCGCTTCGACCGGGCCGTCGCCTTCTACGGGATGATCCGGGTGCCGGCCGACTGGCGGGGCCCCGGCCAGGGCGAGCCGCTCGACGCCGTCCGGTCGGCGGGGGCCTGCCCGGTGCTGGCGATCGTCGGCGAGCGCGACCACTACACACCGTCGGCCGACGTGGACGAGCTGGTCGACGCCGGGGCCACGGTCGTCCGCTACCCGGAGGCCGAGCACGGCTTCGTCCACGACCCGGCCAGGCCGGCCCACCGCGCCGGCGACGCGGCCGACGCCTGGGGGCACGTGATCGCCTTCCTCCAGGTGGAGCCCGACGCGGCGGGCGACGTGGAGCCGCCGACGACGGCGCCGCTCGACCGCTGAGCCGCCGGGCGCTGGCCGCCGTGGCGGGCGGGCGGGCCCGGGCGCACGGCGCAGGGCCGGGCCCGGCCGTCAGGCGTAGCGGTCGAGGATGGAGGACTCGGCCAGGCGGCTGAGGCCCTCCTTGATCGCCCTCGCCCTGGCCTCGCCGACGCCCTCGACGTCGTCCAGGTCGTCGATCGTCGCCCGCATGATCTTCTGGAGGTTGCCGAAGCGCTCGACGATCCGGTCGATCACCGCGGCCGGGAGCCGGGGGATCTTCGACAGCAGGCGGTAGCCGCGGGGCTGGTGGCTGGCGTCGAGGTCGGTGGGCCCGGCCGGCAGGTGCAGCATCGAGGCGACGGCCTTCAGGTCGAGGAGGTCCTCGGTGGTCAGCTCGGCCAGCCCCTGGAGGGCCTGGTCGAGGTGCCAGGACGCCTCCTCGTGGAAGTAGTCGCGTATGACGAGGCGGCGGTCGTCCTCCACCCCGCCCATCAGCTCCTCCAGCTGGAGGCGCACGAGGCGGCCGTCGACGCCGAGCTCGACGATGTAGCCGTCGATCTCCTCGGCGATGCGGCGGACCATCTCGGTCCGCTGGAGGACCGACACGACGTCGCGCAAGGTCACGAGGTCCTCGACCTCGAGGGCGGACAGGGCGGCCGACACCGTGTCGAGCCGGTTGCGGTACCGCTCCAGGGTCTGGAGGGCCTGGTTGGCCCGGTTGAGCAGCCGGGGGATGGGCTCGAGCGGGTGCTTCTGGTCGTCCACGTACACGGCGATGACCGACATGTCCTCGGACACCGAGATCACCGGCACGGGGATCGAGCGGGCGACCCGCTCGGCCGTGCGGTGGCGGGTGCCGGTCTCCGACGTCGGGACGTTCGGGTTCGGCACGAGGTGCACGTTGGCCCTGGCGATGCGGGTGGCGTCGGAGGACAAGATGATCGCCCCGTCCATCTTCGCCAGCTCGGACAGGCGCTGCGGGCTGAAGGCGGCGTCGAGCAGGAACCCGCCGGAGCAGATGTTGAGCACGTCCGGCCCGTCGCCGACCACGATGAGCGCGCCCATGCTGGCCTGGAGGATCCGGTCGAGCCCCTCGCGGAGCGCCTTGCCGGGCGCGACGGCGGCGAGCGCGTCCAGAAGGGCGACGCTGCGCCGGGGGGTCACGCCGGCATCCTAGCCGCCGACCAGGGGTCGAACCGGGAGGTCTCGTACTCGGCGGACGCGATCGTTCGACTTCGCGCGCCCCCGCGGTGCAGGGCGACGGTCCCGTGGCGCTCGGTGACGCCACCCTGCACCGGCGGAGTCGCCCTCTCGGGCTCCACCGGCACCACCCCCCTCCGGGCGCCGTCGGTGGTACCCCGGAGTCTGCGCCCGTCCGCCCGCCGGCGCCCC
>DASWMK010000089.1 GCA_036399815.1 Acidimicrobiales bacterium | reverse complement strand
GGAGGAGCCGAAGATGCGGGCCGTCGTCGGCGCCCCCGGCCACTTCGTCGCCTGCCACTACCCGCTGGTCGACGCCGTGGACGAGCCCACCTCGCCGGCCGCCGACGAGGTGGCCGTCCCCGCGGGGTGAGCGTGGCGGCCGGCCGGCTGACGACCGAGGCGCGGCGGGCGCAGATCGTCGAGGCCGCGTCGCGGGTGCTGGCCGGGCGGGACCCGGCCGGGGTGACGTTCGAGGAGCTGGCCGCGGCCGCCGGGGTGTCGCGGGCGCTCGTCTACGCCCACTTCCCCGACAAGGGCAGCCTGCTCGCCGCCGTCTACCTGCGCAGCCTGGAGCGCCTCGACGACGTGCTGCGGGCCGCCGTCGACCGCCGCCTCCCGCCCCGGGAGCGGCTGCGCCAGCTCGTGGCCGGGTCGCTCCGCTTCGCCAGGACCGACGACGCCGCCTGGCACCTCGCCGTCGGCGGGGCCACCCTGCACCCGGCCGTGCGGCACGCCCGCCGCCGGCGCATCGACCAGCTGGCCGCCGACCTCGGCGGCGGGCCCGGGGCGGCGACGGTGGCGGCCGCGCTGGTCGCCGTGCTCGAGACGGCGACCCCGGGCGACGGCGACGACGTCGTCGACGTCCTCACCGACCTGCTGTGGGGCGGCCTGTCGTCGCTCGAGCGCTACGGGGTGGCGCTGTCAGATGCCGAGCCGGACGGCGTCGAGGGCGCGGACCGCCTCCTCGGGACCGGTCACCGTGACCTCCGCCGCTGACCGCCGGCCGGCCAGGTAGAGCGCGAGCTCGCCGGGCCGGCCGGTGAGGGTGACGGCCGGCTCGCCCTTCCGTGCCACGATCCGCTCGCCGGTGCCCGACCGCACGAGGACGGCGCCGACCGCCCCGAGCCGGCGCAGGGCGACCCAGGCCGAGCGGCGCAGGTTCTGCCAGAGGGCGTCGTCGAGCTCGTCGGTGCCGGTCCTCGGGGCCCGGCCGTCGGCCCGGCGGACGTCCTCGTGGTGGATGAAGTACTCGTTGACGTTGGTGGCCCGCAGCGGTCCGAGGCGGAACGGGCCGGGCGGAGGGCCGCCGCGCACCCGGGCGACGACCGCCTCGTAGCCCTTGGCCTTCTCGTCGGCCATGGCCCGCTCGGTGACGGTCGCCAGCTGGCGCACGAGGATGCCGGCGGCGGCCACCGGGCGGCGCTCCCGCACCACGAGGTGGGCGGCCAGGTCGGCCGTCGTCCACCCCTCGCACAGGGTGGGCGCGTCCGGCCCGAGCTCGAGGAACAGGTCGCACAGGGCGGCGCGCTCGGCGCCGTCCAGCGGGGTCGCCATGCCGGCGAGGGTACCGGGGTCTGCGAGGATGGCCGCATGGCGAAGCCCCCGCCCATGCAGATCGACACCGGCGCGCGCTACCGGGCGACGATCACGACCGACCGCGGCGCGATCGTGATGGACCTCGACCCGCAGCTGGCACCGACGACCGTCAACAACTTCGTGGCCCTGGCCCGCTCCGGCTTCTACGACGGCGTGACGTTCCACCGGGTCGTCCCCGAGTTCGTGGTCCAGGGCGGGGACCCGGAGGGCAGCGGGCGGGGCGGGCCCGGCTACCGCTTCCCCGACGAGCCGGTCCGGGGCGAGTACACGCTCGGCGCCGTGGCGATGGCCAACGCCGGCCCCGACACCAACGGCAGCCAGTTCTTCATCTGCATCGCCGACTGCCGCCAGAAGCTCCAGCCCCTCTACAACCTGTTCGGCTACGTGGTCGAGGGCATCGAGGTGGCCCAGTCCGTGCAGGTGGGCGACGTGATGCGCTCGGTCGCCGTCGAGGAGGTCCCGGCCACCTGACCGGCCCTCGTCCGCGCCGGCGGCGGGCGCTGCTCGACGGCCTGGTGGGCGGCCCTCG
>DASWMK010000088.1 GCA_036399815.1 Acidimicrobiales bacterium | reverse complement strand
TCTTCCCGGCCGCGTCGAACCACCGCTACGACGCCGCCTCGTTCGACCACGTCGACCCGCTGCTCGGCGGCGACGAGGCGCTCGCCTCCCTGGCGGCCGCGCTGCACCGGCGGGGCATGCGCGTCGTCGGCGACCTCACGCTCAACCACGTCGGCGCCACCTCGGCGTGGTTCCGCCGGGCGCAGGCCGACCCGTCGTCGGTCGAGGCCGGGTTCTTCACCTTCCGGCGCCACCCCGACGACTACGAGTGCTGGTTCGGTGTGCCGTCGCTGCCCAAGCTCGACCACCGCAGCGACGAGCTGCGGCGGCGGCTCTACGAGGGGCCCGGCTCGGTCGCCGACCGCTTCCTCCGCCCGCCGTTCTCCCTCGACGGCTGGCGCATCGACGTCGCCAACATGGCCGGCCGGATGGGCGCCGTCGACCTCAACGCCGAGGTGGCCAGGCGGACGAGGGCGACGGCGGCCGCCGCCAACCCCGACGCCTGGCTGGTCGCCGAGCACGGCTTCGACGCGTCCGGCGTGCTGGGCGGCGACGGGTGGCACGGGACGATGGCGTACGCCGCCTTCACGCTCCCCGTGTGGCAGTGGCTGGCCGAGCCGGGCGGGGCGGCGGGCACGTTCGGCGGGCCGCTGCCCGTCCCCCGCCGGCCGGGTGCGGCGCTGGCCCGCACGGCGGACGCCTTCCGGGCCGCCGTGCCGTGGCGGTCGACGGCGGCCTCGATGACCCTGCTCGGCTCGCACGACACGGCCCGCTGGCGGTCGGTGGCCGCCGACGACGGGGCGGCCATGGTCGGCGCCGGGATGCTGATGGCCTGGCCGGGCGTGCCGGCCGTGCTCTACGGCGACGAGGTGGGCGCGAGGGGCGAGGACGGCGAGGCGGCCAGGGTGCCGATGCCGTGGGGCCGGCCGTCGTGGGACGGCGCGCTGCTGGAGCGCTGGCGGGCGCTGGTCGCCATGCGCCGGTCGTCGCCGGCGCTGCGCCGGGGCGGCTTCCGGTGGGCCCACGTCGGGGACGACGTCCTCGTCTGGCTGCGCGAGGCGGACGACGAGCGGGTGCTGTGCCTGGCCGCCCGGTCCCCCTCGCCCGCGGTGCGCCTCCCGGCCGCCCTCCTCGGCGCCGAGGCGCTCTCCCCGCTGCACGACGCCGACGAGGTCGCGGTGTCCGACGGCGCGTTCACCCTCCCCGGCGACGGCCCGACGTTCTCGGCCTGGCGGCTCGCCTGACCGTCAGGCCAGGTGGTCGACGAAGCGCTCGAGCTGGCGGAGGTTGCGGCACTCGAACACGCCGTCGCAGTGCACCCCGTACTCGCCGACCACGCTGTCGCCGGTGTCCCAGTACGACCGGGGCTCGGGGTTCAGCCAGTACACGTGGCGGGCCTTGCGGCCGACCTCCTTCAGCACCCACGCCTGGGTGGCGTGGTAGTTGTTCCTCGCGTCGCCGAGCACGAGGACGGTCGTGCGGGGCGTGATCTCCCGGCCCCAGCGCTGCCAGAACACCTCGAGGGCGTGCCCGTAGTCGCTGTGCCCGTCGACCCAGACGACGTCCGCCTCCGTGTTCACCCGGTGCACGGCCTCGGCCAGGTCCTCGACCCCCTCGAAGTAGCTCGTCACCTCGTCGATGCCGTCGATGAACACGAACGAGCGCACCTTCGAGAACTGGCCGCTGATGGCATGGACCAGGTGGAGGGTGAAGCGGGCGAAGGCGGCGACCGAGCCGGAGATGTCGGCGACCACCATGATCTCGGGCTTCGACGGGCGGGGCGTGCGGAAGCGGGGCTCGACGGGCACGCCGCCGGTCGACAGCGACGACCGGACCGTGCGGCGGAAGTCGAGCGGGCCGCGCCGGCCCCGCCGGCGGCGGCGGGCGAGGCGGACGGCGAGCTTGCGGGTGAGCGGGTGCAGCGCCTTGCGGAGGTTGGCCACCTCCTCCCGGCTGGCGTGCATGAAGTCGACGTCCTCCGGGAGCGGCTTGCGGAGGGTGCGGGCCATGGCGTCGACCCCCCGGTCGCCGACCAGGCGGCGGCGGATCTCGGCCTCGATCTCCTCCCGCAGCCGGGCCAGGCGGGCCTGGAACTCGTCGGCCTCCAGCCGCTCCTCGAGCGGGGTGAGCCCGCCGGCCTCCTCCCTCGCCTGCTCCATGAGGCGCTCCAGCACGCCGTCGAGGTCGAGGTTCCGGAGGGTGCGGTACAGGTAGTAGGTGCCGCCGACGGGCCGGCCCGGCTCCATCCCGGCGTAGCGGGCGACGGCCTGGCGGGCGAGGGCCCGCAGCACGGCCTCGTTGCCCTCCATGAGCGCCCGGTAGAGCAGCTCGGCCAGCTCCTCGGGGGTCATGTGCTCGCCGCCCGACCCGGCCTGCTCGGACCGCAGCTCGTCGAGGGCGGCCTGGGCGGCGTCGTCGAGGCCGGTCAGCGGGTCGTCCTGCTGCCCGATCCGCCACTGGTCGCCCCGCAGCGAGAAGTACACCTCGAACACGGTCTCGAACGCGCGCCAGTGCGACGCCGACTTGACGAGCGTGGCCCCGAGCGCGTACTTGAACGCCTCCCGGTCCTCGATCGGGATGTGGGTGACGGCCTCCATGGCGTCGAGGTTCTCGGTGAGCGACACGGGCAGCCCCGCGGCCCGCAGCTCCTGGATGAACCCGGCCAGCAGGTCGAGCATCCGCCCCCCGTCGGGGACGGCCGCGTCGTCACCGCGCGCCGAGAACCGCACTCGGGAAGCGTAGGCCCGTGGGTCACCCCATCCATGCCCGCGCTCTGTCACGATCGAGCGCCCGCAGGGCAGGAGGAGAGCGGTGGCGGCTGCTTCGGACGATTGGACATCCGGCCGGCGAGGGATGCTCCTCATCGCTGCCGTCGTGCTGCTCGCGATCCCGGCCGCTTTCACGATCCTCGCCCCAGAGCTCCTGCGGTGGCCGTTCGGCGCCAGAGCGCTCGTGGTCGCGGGGTTCGGCGTCGGGACATTTCTCACCGCTCGGCAGGCCCTGCGACGAGACGAATCGCTGGAGCGCCTGGCGGACCTTTTCGGTCTCGACCCTCCCGACGTCGAGACCACCATGCAGGCCGGCTCATCCGCCGACTACCAGAGCCTCGTCGCAGCCGAGGTCGTCGAGCACCTCCTCGAGGAGCGATGGCCCGGCCTCCGGCGCGACTTCGACATCACGCTCTACCTCTACGACCCCGACGCCGATCTCCTGATCCCCGAATTCCCTCGCGATGTCGAGGAGCCCGAGTCGAAGGTGTTCCGTCCTGGCGACGGTGCAACGGGAACTGCGTGGTCCGAGCAGCAGTTCACCGTGGTGGAAGGCGACGACGTCTCCAACGCGACCTACGGGCTGACGCCCCGGCAGCAGCGCCTCTTTCGGAGGTACCGGTCCGTCGCTGCCCATCCCGTGCTCGTGAACGGCGTCCCGATCGGCGTTGTCATGGCCATCAGCCGACGGAACGACGGCTACTGGTCGAACCCGAGGACGCGACAGGCACTGCGGTTGCTGGCGACAGCCGTCGGCGTCGTGCTCATCGGTGGAGAGTCCCCCGCCGATGCGTCGCTTCCGCCGGGTGCGTAGCTGGGTAGCGGGTACGATCGAGAACCAGGAGGCTGGGTCCGCATGAAGGTCGTCCGGAAGACGGCGGGGAGCAAGATGGTGGTCTACGGGCCGCCCAGGAACGAGGCTGCGGCAGTCCGGCGCGCCGCAGCGACGATTCGCGCCCGCCTCACCCCAGGCCAGCGCCGTGTCCTGGCCGCCGCAAGGACGGGACGTCCTCTCGGCGACACCCGTCGCAACACCAGCGCCCACTGATCCGCCTCACCGGGGGGCGGGGCCGGTGCGCTTCCAGGACTGGCCGTCGCCGGCGAACTCCTTCACCGCCTTGGCGATGTCGGAGTGGTACTTGAGGAGGACGTTGGCCGTGGCCGTCGCCTGCTCGGCGTCGACGTCCTGCACGCCGAGGAGCACGAGCGTGCGGGCCCAGTCGATGGTCTCCGACACCGACGGCGGCTTCTTCAGCTCGAGCTGGCGCAGCGAGCGCACGATGCGGGCGACCTGGTCGGCGAGGTGGTCGGTCACCCCCGGCACCTTGGCGAGGACGATCTCCTTCTCGCGGTCGAGGTCCGGGTAGTCGACGTGCAGGTACAGGCACCGCCGCTTCAGGGCCTCGGACAGCTCCCTCGTGTTGTTCGACGTGAGGAACACGAGCGGCACCTGGGTGGCGGTCACCGTGCCCAGCTCCGGGATCGACACCTGGTAGTCGGACAGGATCTCGAGCAGCAGGGCCTCGGTCTCGACCTCGACCCGGTCGACCTCGTCGATCAGGAGCACGACCGGGTCCTCGGCCCGGATGGCCTCGAGCAGCGGCCGGGTGAGCAGGAAGTCCTCCGAGAAGATGTCCTCCTCGATGTCGGCCCAGCCGGTCGGGCTCTCGCCCTCCTCGACCACCCGCTGGGCCTGGATCCGCAGCAGCTGCTTGCGGTAGTTCCACTCGTAGAGGGCCTTCGACTCGTCGAGGCCCTCGTAGCACTGGAGGCGGATGAGCCGGGCGCCGGTCGCGTCGGCCACCGACTTGGCCAGCTGGGTCTTGCCCGTGCCGGCGGGGCCCTCGACGAGGACCGGCTTGCCGAGCCGGTCGGCGAGGTACACGACGCCGGCGATGCCCTCGTCGGCGAGGTAGTCGACCTTGCGGAGCCCGTCCCGCACCTCGGCCACGGACCCGAACCGCTCGCTCATGGGCCGAGCGTACCGGAGCCTCTTGACTGACCGGTCAAGTGCGAATGGTCACAGCAGGCGGTTCACCCTGGCGATCAGCCGGGGGTCGAACCAGCCGGCGATCGACACGTCGGTGCGCCCGTCGCCCCGGGGCCGCGCCGACACGGTCCCCGTCCGCTCCCGCCGCACGAGCAGCGCGAGGAGCCCGAACGGGAACACGACGACGGCCACCACCACCGCCCACACGGGGACGTACGAGCGGGTGATCGACATCGACGACGGGCCGGCGGCGACCAGCCGGTGATCGGGCAGGTCGCCCGCCGTCATGGCCAGCTCGTCGAGCCAGGCGTCAGGCGCGGCGTCGACGACGGCGCGGTGCCGGCGCTCGACCGGCGCCACCCGGATCGCCGCCGCGACCGCCACCGCGAGCACCACCAGGACCACGACCACGATCGCCAGCTCGGTCACGCCCATGCCCGCTCACCTCCTGACGTGCCCGTGGCCCTCCACCACGAACTTCGCCGTGGTCAATTGTTCCAGGCCCATCGGCCCGCGCGCGTGGAGCTTCTGGGTGGAGATGCCGATCTCGGCGCCGAAGCCGAACTCCTCGCCGTCCACGAACCGGGTCGAGGCGTTGACGACCACGGCGGCGGCGTCGACCTCGCGCACCCACCGGTCGGCGGCCCGCACGTCGGTGGTCACGATGGCCTCGCTGTGGCCGGTGCCGTAGCGGTGGACGTGGTCGACGGCCTCGCCGAGCGACCCCACCACCCGCACGGCCAGCTTGAGGTCGAGGAACTCGGTCGACCAGTCCTCCTCGCCGGCCTCGCCGCAGCCGGGGAGCAGCGACCGGGCGACCTCGTCGCCGACCAGCTCGACGCCGTCGAGCGCCGGGGCGAGGCGGGGCAGGAAGTCGGCGGCCACGTCGGCGTGGACGAGCAGGGTCTCGGCCGCGTTGCACACCGACGGCCGCGACGTCTTCGCGTTGACGACGATGTCGACGGCCATGTCGAGGTCGGCGGCGGCGTCCACGTAGACGTGGCAGTTGCCGTCGCCGTCGATCACGTAGGGCACGGTGGCGTGCTCGAGCACGGCCCGGATCAGCGACGGGCCGCCGCGGGGGATCAGGCAGTCCACGAACTCCCGCTGGCGCAGGAACTCGACGGCCGCCTCCCGGCTGGTGTCCTCGACCAGCACAAGCGCGTCGGCGGGCAGGCCGGCCTTGGCGAACCCCTCCCGGAGCGCGGCGGCGACGGCGACGTTGGACGACACCGCGCTCGACGAGCCCCGGAGGAAGGCGGCGTTGCCGGCCTTCACGCACAGCGCGGCGGCGTCGCTCGTCACGTTGGGCCGGTTCTCGTAGACGATGGCGACGACGCCGAGCGGCACCCGCACCCGGCGGATGCGGAGGCCGTTCGGGCGCACCCAGCCGTCCACCACCTGGCCGACGGGGTCGGGCAGGGCCGCCACCTTGCGCAGGCCGCCGGCCATCCCCTCCAGCCGCCGCCCGTCCAGGCGCAGGCGGTCGACGACGGTGGCCGACGCCCCGCCCTCCTCCGCCCTGGCCACGTCCTCGACGTTGGCGGCCAGCACCTCGTCGCCCCGCTCGAGGAGGAGGTCGGCGGCGGCTAGCAGCCCGGCGTCCTTGGCCTCGGTCGTCGCCGTCGCCAGCACGCGGGCCGCGGCCCTGGCCCGGCGGCCGAGCTCCGGGATCGTCGTCGCCACGGCCACTCACGATAAGACTTCCCGGGTGCACGCCGTGAGGCCGGCGACCGCCGACGACGTCCGCCCGCTCAGCCGGTCGCTGGCCAGGGCCTTCGACGACGACCCCGTGATGGGGTTCCTGTTCCCGTCCGACGGCCGCCGCCCCGACCAGCTGACCCGCTTCTTCGGCTACGAGGTGAAGGCCAGGCTGGGCACGGTGTGGACGGTCGACGGGCAGGCCGGCGCGGCCGTGTGGGCGGCCCCCGACCGCTGGCGCACGTCCCCCGGGGAGGTGGTGCGGGGGCTGCCGTTCTTCCTGCGGCTGTTCGGCCGGCGCCTGCCCACCGCCCTGCGCCTGCTGTCGCTGATCGAGCGCCACCATCCCGACGAGCCCCACTGGTACCTGGCCGTCCTCGGCACCGACCCCGACCACCAGGGCACGGGCGTGGGGTCGGCCCTGCTCGGCCCCGTGCTCGACCGGTGCGACGAGCAGGGCCTCCCGGCCTACCTGGAGTCGTCGAAGGAGTCCAACCTCGCCTTCTACGCCCGCCACGGGTTCGCCGTCCGCACCGAGCTGCGCCTCCCCGGCGGGCCGCCGGTGTGGCCGATGTGGCGGGGGCCGAGATGACCGGCCCGCTGGCCAGGGCCGTCGACCGGTTCGTCGGCGACGTCACCCCGCTGCTCGTCGCCGTGGCCGGGAAGCTGCTCGACCCCACCAAGCTGGAGCGCGACGTCGTCGTCGAGGCCTTCAACCTGGCCACCGCGTTCGTGGACTGCGACGGCCTCCACACCGACGACGAGCTGTGGGAGCTGATCGGCGCGTTCGGCGGCCGGCTCGACACGTCGCTCCTGCGGGCGACGCCGAACGACGTGCGGTCCTCGGGGCTGCTGGTCGACAAGCGGCGGTGGCTGGAGGCCCCGTCGACGATGTTCGACATCCTCGTGCGGGCCGACACCCGGCGCTCGACCAGGGCGTCGTGGACGTACTACGAGCGGGCGATGGAGGTCGCCCACACGGTCGCCTCGCTCGACACCCACACGTCCCACACCGAGCTCCAGGCCATCGACCGCTTCCGGGGGATGCTGGTGCGGGCCATGGAGCTCGAGCGGGTGCCGAAGCCGGGCACGCCGGTGCCGGCCCAGCCGGCCGGCCCGGAGCCGGCCGTCGCCCCCGCCGTGCCGCCGGCCGAGGAGGACCCGCCGCCCCGGCCGCTCGACGAGCTGCTGGCCGAGCTGGACGAGCTGGTCGGGCTGGCGCCGGTGAAGGAGGAGGTTCACCTCGTGGCCGACCTCATCCAGGTGCAGAACCTGCGCCGCGAGCGGGGCATGCCGGTCGCCGACCAGAGCCGCCACCTCGTGTTCACCGGGAACCCCGGCACCGGCAAGACGACCGTCGCCCGGCTGCTCGCCCAGGTCTACCGGACCCTGAAGGTGGTCGAGCGCGGCCACCTCGTCGAGACCGACCGGTCCCAGCTGGTGGCCGGGTTCGTGGGGCAGACGGCCATCCAGGTGCGCCAGGTGTTCGACGCCGCCGACGAGGGCGTGCTGCTGATCGACGAGGCCTACGCCCTCGTCCGGGGCGGCGAGCGGGACTTCGGCCGGGAGGCGATCGACACGATCGTCAAGCTGGTCGAGGACCGCAGGGACCGCATCGTGGTCGTCGTGGCCGGCTACCCGGAGGAGATGGAGGACTTCGTCGGCTCCAACCCGGGGCTTCGGTCCCGGTTCCCGCGCACGATCTTCTTCCCGGACTACTCGACCGACGAGCTGGTCGCCATCTTCACCTCGATGGCGGAGAAGGCCGACTACCGGCCCGACGACGCCGCCGTCGCCAAGCTGCGGGCCCTCCTCGACGCCGTGCCGAGGTCGAAGGGGTTCGGCAACGCCCGCCTCGTCCGCAACCTGTTCGAGGCGGCCGTCGCCCGCCAGGCCAGCCGCATCGTCGACCTCGGGGACGTCACCGACGAGCAGCTGCGGGCGCTCACCGCGGACGACGTCCCCGACGCCGCCGGATGACGACCGCCGGCGGGCGTTACCGTCCCGGCCCGTGAGACGCCTGGGCGCGCTGGTCGCGGCCGTGGCCATGGTCGCCGGCGCACTGTGGGTGCGGGGCCGCCTGGACGACAGGGGCGACGGCGACGACGGCCCCGGGCCGGCGGCCGAGCGCCCGACCCTCCTCTGCGCCACCGAGCTCGCGGCCCTGTGCACCGGGCTCGAGGTCGACGGGCTGGTGGAGGACCCGGGCACCACCCTCGACCGGGTGGCGGCCGGCGAGCCCATCGGCGCGGACGGCTGGCTCGTCGCCGAGCCGTGGCCGGAGATGGCCGCCGTGGTCGACGCTCAGGGTGAGGTCCCCGACCTCGAGGTCGGCGAGGTGCTGGCCCGCTCCCCCGCCGTGCTGGTGGTCGCCACCGACCGCGAGCAGGCGCTCCGGGCCGACTGCGGGGCCGAGCCGGGATGGGCCTGCGTGGGCGCCGCCGCCGGCGACCGCTGGGAGGCGCACGGCGGGGAGCCGACGTGGGGCGACGTCCGGGTCACCCACGCCGGCCCCGACACCGTCCCCGGCCTCGCCGTGCTCGCCGCCGCGGCGGCCGGCTTCCTCGGCACGACGGCCTATGCCACGAACGACCTCGGCACCCCCGAGTTCGACGACTGGTTCACCGGGCTGGAGCGCACGGCGGCGGCCAACGCCGGCGCCGGCCGCAACCAGGTCCGCCAGCTCCTGGCCGCCGGGCCCGCGGTGCTGTCCGTGGTCGGTGCGCTGGAGGCCGAGGCCGGCCCCCAGGTGGCGGCTGCCGCCGATCCGCAGGGTGCGGTCCTCTACCCTTCGCCCATGGTGACCGCCGACGTCGTGCTGGCCACCGTGCCGGGGGCGGACGGGGCCGACGCGCTCCGCGACGCGCTGGGCACGACCGAGGCCCGCGACCTGCTCGCCGAGCTGGGCTGGCGGGTGCGGGGCGCCGAGGGGCTGCCCGGCGTGGGCTCGTTCGACGAGCTCGAGCCGGGCAATGGCCTCCCGGGCGCCGGCGTGCTCGTCGCCCTGCGGCAGCGGGCCGACGAGGCCAGGCGATGACCCGCCGCCTCCTCGCCGCGGTGGTGGCCGCCGCCCTCCTCGCCTCGTGCTCGCCCGGCGGCAGCACCGACGAGTCCAGCGACACGACGAGCGACCTCGGCGACCCGGGCGACTGCGCCGTGATCGACATGGCGGTCTCCTCGGAGAAGGTGTCGCTGCTCACCGAGCTGGCCGGCGTCTTCAACGAGAGCGAGAGCGCCCAGGTGGGCGACGAGTGCGTGTTCGTGCAGCCGTTCAACAAGGCGTCGGGGGCGGCGACCACCCTGCTGGCCGACGGTTGGCCCGACACCGACCTCAACGGCCCCCAGCCCGTCGTCTGGTCGCCGGCGTCGAGCGCCTGGGGCGCCATCCTCAACCAGCGCCTCGCCGACCGGGGGCAGCCGGCGATGGTCGGCGACTTCCAGCCGTTCATGCTCACCCCGCTCGTCATCGCCATGCCCCGCCCGATGGCCGAGGCGCTCGGCTGGCCGGACGAGCCGCTCGGCTGGGCCGACATCCTCGAGCTGGCCCGCAGCGGCGGCGGCTGGGGCGACTTCGGGCACCCCGAGTGGGGCGCCTTCCGGCTCGGCAAGACGAACCCGAACTTCTCGACGAGCGGCCTGTCCGCGCTGATCGCCCAGACGTACGCGGCGACGGGGACGACGTCCGGGCTCAGCCTGGAGGACCTCGACTCGCCGGAGGTGGCGGACTTCAACGAGGGCGTCGAGTCGGCCGTCGTCCACTACGGCGACATCACCCAGACGTTCCTCAACAACCTCTACCGGGCCGACCAGCGGGGCGCCGGCCTGACCTACGTGTCGGCGGTGGCCGTCGAGGAGAAGTCGGTCGTCGACTACAACACCGGCAACCCCGACGGCGTGCTCGACCCCGGCGAGGAGCCCCGCCCGCCCCGCGTCCCCCTCGTCGCCATCTACCCGGAGGAGGGGACGCTCTTCTCCGACAACCCGTACATCGTCCTCGACGCCCCGTGGGTGGACGAGCTCGAGCGGGAGGGCGCCGAGCGCTTCGGCGAGTTCGTGCAGCAGCCCGACAACCAGCGCAAGGTGCTCGAGTTCGGCTTCCGGCCGGGCAACCCCGAGGTGGCCCTGGGCGACCCGATCACGGCGGCGAACGGCCTCGACCCTGAGCAGCCCCAGACGACGCTCGAGATCCCCGACCCGCCGGTGATGATCGGCGTCCTCGACCGCTGGGAGGACCAGCGGAAGAAGGCGAGGGTGCTGCTGCTCATCGACATCTCCGGGTCGATGGGCGACCCGGCCGACCCGGGCGACCCCGGAGGGCCCACCAAGCTCGACCTGGCCAAGGAGGCCGCCGTCGAGGCCATGGAGCTGTTCAACCCGGACGACGAGATCGGGCTGCGGGTGTTCAGCACGAACCTCGGGGACGGGCAGGACCAGGAGTTCCTCGACCTCGTCGCCCTCGGCCCGGCCGGCGAGCAGCGGGAGTCGGTGCAGACCCGCATCCGCTCGCTGTTCCCGACGAACGCCACCCCGCTCTACACGGCCGTCCAGTCGGCCTACGAGACCGCGCTGGAGGGCTTCGACCCCGCCAGGATCAACGCCGTCGTCGTGCTCTCCGACGGCAAGAACGACGACGGGGTCACGAGCGACGACGAGGCCCAGCTGGAGTCCCTGCTCGGCGCGCTGCGGGCCGGGACGGAGGGCCAGGCCACCCGCCCCGTGAGGGTGTTCCCCATCGCCTACGGCACCGACGCCGACCAGACCGTCCTCCGCCGCATCGCCGAGGCCAGCAACTCCGCCGTGTACGCGGCGACCGACGCGACCACGATCGGCCGCGTCTTCACCGCCGTCATCTCCAACTTCTGACCGGTACCACCCCGGCGATCACCGATCGGTGACACCGGTACAGTGTCACCGACTGGTGGCACAGGGGTGAGCCATGCCGATCCGGACGCCACGTGACCTCGCCGCGCTGGCCCGGGGCCGGCGCCTCGACCTCGGGTGGACCCAGCGCGACCTCGCCGCCCGGGCCGCCGTCTCCCGGAAGTGGGTCTCGGACTTCGAGCGGGGCGCCAGCGGCGGCGACCTCGTGACGGTGCTTCGCCTCCTCGACGCCCTCGGCCTGGTGCTCGAGGTCGGGACCGAGCAGGCGGCGCCGCCGACCCCGGGCGACACCCACACGATCGACCTCGACGCGTTCCTGTCGAACTACCTCCGTCGGTGACGTCCACGCTCGTCGTCCTCGTGGGCGACACGATCGCCGGAGCGCTCGAGCGGTCGCGCAATGGGCGGCTGACGTTCGTGTACGCCGAGGACTACCAGGCGAGGGGCGACCGGACGCCGCTCTCGCTGTCGATGTCGCCGCGGGTCCGGGTGCACCAGGACGCCGTGGTGACGCCCTGGCTCTGGGGCCTGCTCCCGGACAACGACGCCGTCCTCCAGCGCTGGGCCCGGCGGTTCCAGGTGTCGCTGGCGTCGCCATTCGGGCTGCTCGCCAGCCCGGTCGGGCTCGACTGCGCCGGAGCCGTCGCCTTCGTCGAGCCCGACGGCGTCGCCGACCACCTCGGCCGGCCCGGGACGATCGAGTGGCTGACCGAGGACGACGTCGCCCGCCGCCTCGCCGAGCTCCGCTCCGACGCGGCAGCCTGGCTCGGCGCCGACTTCGCCGGGCGGTTCAGCCTCGCCGGCGCCCAGGCGAAGACCGCGCTGTTCCACGACGGCCGGCGGTGGGGCCTGCCGGTCGGCAGGGCGGCCAGCACCCACATCCTCAAGCCGGCGATCGCCGGGCTCGACGACCACGACCTCAACGAGCACGTCTGCCTCCGCGCCGCCGCGGCTGCCGGGCTCCCGGCCGTCCGCACCGACGTCGGCACCATCGGCGGACTGACGGCCGTCGTGGTCGAGCGCTACGACCGCGTGCCGCACGGGACGTCGACGGTCCGCATCCACCAGGAGGACGCGTGCCAGGCACTGGGCGTCGCCCCGTCGGCGAAGTACCAGGCCGACGGCGGTCCGGGGCCGACCGACGTCGCCCGGCTCCTCCGCGGCTCGATGCCGGCCGGCCCGGCGGAGGCCGCCGTACGCGCCTTCGCGGACGCGCTGGTGTGGAACTGGGTGATCGCCGCCACCGACGCCCACGCCAAGAACTACTCCGTCCTGCTCGCCGGGCCCAACGTGCGGCTGGCCCCCCTGTACGACATCGCGTCCGCGCTCCCCTACGGCGTGCACCCGAGGAAGCTGACCTTGGCGATGAAGCTGGGCGACGACTACCGCCTCCACACCCAGCGCCCGAGCACGTGGACGGCGATGGCGCGGCAGCTGCGGATCCCCGCCGACGAGCTGGTCGTGCGGGCGCGCCGCGTCGTCGACGTCGCCCCGGACGCCGTCGCGGAGGCGGCGGCGTCCGTCCGCGACCTCGACAGCCCGCTCCCCCCACGACTCACCGACGCCGTCGCCGAACGGGCGCGCTGGTGCGCCACGACGCTCGGCGGCGCGGGGCGCCGATCGGGGACGTGATCGCCCGGTGGCGGGCGGGCCACGGCTGCGGGCCGTGCGTCCACCCGGGAGCGGCATCGGGGCGCGCCGTCGATCTGACAGGCTGAGGCCGGGATGGCGTTCCGGGACCGGTTCTTCACGCCCCAGGTGGCGAGGGCGATCATGTCGCCGCTCGGCATCCTGCTGGCCGGGGCGGGTGCGGCCGCCGGGATCCTGGCCGGGCTGCCCATCGCCGCGGCGGCCGCCGTCGGGGCCGTCGCCTACGGGGCGCGGGTGGCCGTCGCCATCCCCCGACCCCGCCGCGGGCCGGACGTCGACCCGTTCGCCCTGAAGGAGCCCTGGCGCCACTTCGTGCAGGACGCGCAGCAGGCCCGCAACCGGTTCGAGGCGGCGATCAGGGGCACCCGCCCCGGCCCGCTCCAGGACCGGCTGAAGGAGATCGGCGAGCGGGTGGCGACCGGGGTCGAGGAGGTGTGGGCCGTCGCCCGGCAGGGCCACGCCTTCGAGCGGGCGCTCGGCCACCTCGACGTCCGCCAGACCCAGGCCCAGCTGGCCCAGGTCGAGCGGAACATGGACGAGCCGTGGGCGCACGGGACCAACCTCGAGCGCACGGCCCAGGCCCTGCGCTCCCAGCTGGCCTCGGCCGAGCGCATGTACGGCACCGTGCAGCAGGCCGGCGAGACGCTCCAGCTGCTGAACGCGCAGCTGGACGAGGCCGTCGCCCGGGCCATCGAGCTGTCGGTGACGGCCAACGACGTCAGCGACCTGGAGACGCTCGGCACCGACGTCGACAGCGTCGTCCAGGAGATGGAGGCCCTCCGCCAGGCCCTCGAGGAGACCGAGGGGCCGGGCCGGGGCCTCGCCACCGGCACGGCGTGACCGAGGCCGAGCACCCGGCGTCGGCCGGGGGCGAGGCCGTCCGGTCGGCCACCTCCCCGGGGTCGGGCACCCCGTCGCCGGCGGCGACGGCGGCGGGCGACCTCGTGCGCTCCTCGGCCGTCGTCGGCGTCGGCACCGCGCTCAGCCGGGTGACCGGCCTCGTCCGGGTCGGCGCGCTGACGTACGCGCTCGGCGCCACCGCCCTGTCCGACGCCTACAACCTGGCCAACACCACGCCGCTGATCGTCTACGAGCTGCTCCTCGGCGGCGTGCTGTCGGCCACGCTCGTCCCGCTGTTCGTCGAGCACCGCGAGCGGGGCGACGACGAGGCGACCAGCGCAGTCGTCACGGTGGCCACCGCCGCGCTCGTCGTCCTGACCGCGATCGCCGTCGCCGCCTCACCACTGCTCGTGCACGTCTACACCGTGCGGCTGGACGAGCGGGCGGCCGACGCCCAGGCCGCCGTCATGCTGCCGCTGCTGCGGCTGTTCCTCCTCCAGATCCTGTTCTTCGGGGTGACCGCGCTGGCCACCGCCCTGCTGAACAGCCGGCGCCGGTTCGGCCCGCCGGCGTTCGCCCCGGTCCTGAACAACCTCGTGGTCAGCGCCGCCCTGCTGGCCGTGCCCACCCTGGCCGGCCACCGCCCGGCGCTCGGGGACGTGCGGGGCGACGCCGGCCTGCTCGCCGTCCTCGGCCTCGGCGCCACCGGCGGGGTGGCGGCCATGGCGGTCGTCAACGTGTGGGCCGTCCGCCGGGCCGGGGTCCAGCTGCGCTGGCGGCCGCAGCTGCGCCACCCGGCCGTGCGGGCGGTGGCCGGGCTGTCCGGGTGGACGCTCGGCTACGTCGCCGCCAACCAGGCCTGCCTGTTCCTCGTGCTGGCGCTGGCCAACGAGCGGCCCGGCGACGTGTCCGCCTACCAGTACGCGTTCGTGTTCTTCCAGCTGCCCCACGGGCTGTTCGCGGTGTCGATCATGACGACGGTCGCCCCCGACCTGGCCGCGTTCGCGGCGAGGGCCGACTGGGACGGCATGCGGCGGCGCTTCTCGCTCGGGCTGCGGCTCCTCGCCCTGGTCGTCCTCCCCGCCGCCGCCGGGTACGCGCTGCTGGCCCGCCCGATCGTGTCCGCCCTGCTGGAACGGGGCGCGCTGAGCGGCGCGTCGGCGGCCCGCACGGCCGAGGTGCTGGCCCTGTTCAGCCTGGGCCTGCTCGGCTTCTCGGCCTACCTCTACGTCCTCCGCGGGTTCTACGCGCTGAAGGACACCCGCACGCCGTTCCTGCTGAACGTGCTCGAGAACGGCGTGAACATGGTGCTGGCCGTCGCCCTCGTCCACCGCTTCCAGGTGCAGGGGCTCGCCGTCGCCTACGCCGGGGCGTACACGATCGCCGCCGTGGTGGCCTGGGCCGTGCTCCGGCGACGGCTGGGCGGCCTGGACGGGCGGCGGACGGCGACCAGCCTGGCCAGGATCGGCGCCGCCACCGGGGTGATGGCCGCCGCCGTGTGGGTGGTCGCCCGGTCGGTGGGCGGCGACACCGGCGGCCCGGCCGTGGTCCGCATGGCCGCCGGCGTGGCGACCGGCGCGGCCGTCTACGGCGCCGGGCTCTTCGTGCTGCGGGTGGACGAGGTCCGCTCGGTCGCCGACCTCGTCGCCTCCCGTACGCGTCGCCGACGGGGTCTGCCCTAGGCTCGTCCCCATGTTCAAGCTCCTCCGCCGCTGGTGGAAGTACATGACGGCCCGGATGACGGGGTCGTTCAACGAGATGGCCGACCCGAAGGTCCAGCTCGAGCAGGCGATCATCGAGGCGCAGGAGCAGCACCGCCGGCTGCGTGAGCAGGCCGCCAACGTCATCGCCAACCAGAAGCAGACCGAGATGCGGCTCAACCGCACGATGGGCGAGCTCGAGAAGGTGAACGCCAACGCCCGCCAGGCCGTGCTCATGGCCGACGAGGCGACCAAGGCGGGCGACACGGCCAAGGCCGCGCAGTACACGTCGGCCGCCGAGTCCTTCGCCAACCGCCTCATCGCGCTGGAGCGCGAGATCGAGGACCTGAAGACCCTGCACCTCCAGGCCACCCAGGCGGCCGACCAGGCCAAGGCGGCCGTCCAGCAGAACTCGGCCCAGCTCCAGCGCAAGCTGAGCGAGCGCCAGAAGCTGATGAGCCAGCTCGACCAGGCGAAGATGCAGGAGCAGATGAACCGGGCGATGTCCTCGCTGTCCGAGACGGTCGGCGAGGACGTGCCGACCCTCGACGAGGTGCGGGACAAGATCGAGCAGCGCTACGCCAAGGCGCGCGGCATGTCCGAGCTGGCCGGCGAGTCGGTCGAGGGCCGGATGCTCGAGATCGAGCAGGCGGCCATGAACACCGAGGCCCAGGCCCGGCTGTCCCAGATCCGCTCCCAGCTCGGCCTGGCCTCGGGCGAGCCGGCGGCCGCCGAGATCCCCCAGCCCGGCACGGCCGTCCCCACGGAGGGCACGGCCACCCCCGGCACCGCGTAGCGGCTAGGGCAGCACCACCAGGTCGTCCCGGTGGACGACCTCGCGGGGGGTGCCGTCGGGCAGGTCGGAGGTGCGGCGGCCGGCCACGGAGGCCAGGGCCTCGCTGCCCAGGCGGACCAGTCCCTTCGCGAACACCCGGCCGTCGGGGCCGGCGACCTCGACGGCGTCGTCGGGCCCGAACCGGCCCTCGCAGCGCACGACGCCGGCGGCCAGCAGCGACGTCTGCCGGTCGAGCAGCGCCGCCCTCGCCCCGGCGTCGACCACGACGGTGCCGGACGACCCGACGGCGAACGCGATCCACAGCTTGCGGGCCGGCAGCCGGCGCGCCCTCGGCAGCACGGTGGTGCCCACGCCGGGCAGGCCGGCGACGGCGTCGGCCAGCACGCCGTCCCGGTCGGCGGCGGCGATCACGGCCCGCACCCCCGACCAGGCGGCGATCTTCGCCGCCGCCAGCTTCGACGCCATGCCGCCGCTGCCGATCGCGCCCGGGCCGCCGGCCAGCCGCTCCAGCTCGTGGTCGACCTCGACGATCTCCTCGATCAGCGAGGCCGACGAGTCGACCCTCGGGTCGGCGGTGAGCAGGCCGGGCGCGTCGGTGAGCAGCACGAGCACGTCGGCGGCCACGAGGTGGGCGACGAGGGCGGCCAGCCGGTCGTTGTCGCCGAAGCGGATCTCGTCGTCGGCGATGGCGTCGTTCTCGTTCACGACCGGCACGACGCCGAGCTCGAGCAGGCGCAGCAGGGTGCTGCGGGCGTGGAGGTACTGCTGGCGGACGAAGAAGTCGAGCGGGGCCAGCAGCACCTGCCCGCCGACCAGCCCGGCCCGCCCGAGCACCCGGTCGTACACCCGCATCAGCCGCCCCTGACCCACCGCCGACACCGCCTGGAGGGTGGCGCCGTCCCGCGGGCGCCGGTCGCCGGACAGCCCGAGCGCGGGCAGGCCGGCGGCGATGGCCCCCGAGGTGACGAGGACGACGAGGTGGCCGGCGGCCCGGAGGACGGCGATCTCGCCGCAGACCTTCTCGACGGCGGCCTCGTCGATGTCGCCGTGCTCGTCGGTGAGCGACGACGAGCCGATCTTGGCGACGACGATCACCCGTCGGGCTCGTAGTCGAAGCGCAGGTCGCCGATGCGGACGGTGTCGCCCGCCCTGGCCCCCGCCTTCGCCAGCGCCCGGTCGACCCCGATGCGGCGCAGCCGGGCCTGGGCGTAGGCCAGCGCGTCCGGGTTGGTGAGGTCGGACAGGGCGACGGCCCGCTCGGCCTGCCGGCCGACGACGACCCAGCCGCCGCCGGCATCCCGCTCGACCCGGAAGCCCTCCGCCACCGGCCGGTGCACGACGTACCCGTCGGGCTCGGGCTCGGCCGCCCTGGCCGCCCGCACGTGGTCGGCCATGCGCCCGACCAGCCGGGTGACGCCCTCGCCGGTCACCGCCGACACCCGGTCGCCGTCCCACGCCGCCCCCGGCCCCGACCCGGCCAGGTCGGCCCGGGAGCCGACCACGACCCGCGGCCGCTCCAGCAGCTCGGGCCGGTAGCGGCCGAGCTCGTCGAGCAGCACGGAGAGCTGGGCGTCGGGCGGGCGCTCGGCCACCTCGGCCAGGTCGAGCAGGACGACGAGCACCCTGGCCCGCTCGACGTGACGGAGGAACCGGTGGCCGAGCCCCTTGCCCTCGCTCGCCCCCTCGATCAGCCCGGGCACGTCGGCGACCACCATCTCGTCGCCGTCCTCCATGCGGACCACGCCGAGGTTCGGCTCGAGGGTGGTGAACGGGTAGTCGGCGATGCGGGGCCGGGCCGCCGAGATGCGGGAGATCAGGGTGCTCTTGCCCACGTTGGGCAGCCCGACGAGGGCGACGTCGGCCATCAGCTTCAGCTCCAGCCGCAGCCACCGCTCCTCGCCCTTCTCGCCCTGCTCGGCGAAGGACGGCGCCCGCCGGCGGTTCGACAGGAAGCTGGCGTTGCCCCGCCCGCCCCGGCCGCCCTCGGCGGCGCGCCAGCGGTCGCCGACCCGCACCAGGTCGGCCAGCACGGTGCCGTCCCGGTCCTTCACGACGGTGCCCTCGGGGACGGGCACGAGCAGGTCGGCCCCGCCGGCGCCGTGGCGGCGCTTGCCCGACCCGTGGCCGCCGTTGCCCGCGGCGCGGTGCGGGTGGTCCCTGAAGGCCAGCAGGGAGGCGACGTTGCGGTCGGCGACCAGCCAGACGTCGCCGCCCTTGCCGCCGTCGCCCCCGTCCGGACCGCCCTTCGGCACGTAGGCCTCGCGGCGGAACGACACGGCGCCGGCCCCGCCGTCGCCGCCGCGGACGTGGAGGCCGCTCTCGTCGACGAAGCCCGACACCGGGCCAGGATAGGGGCGCTACTCGACGAGGCGGACGGGGTCGCCGACCACGTTGGCGGCCCACGTCGTGGTGTCCTGCACGCTCGTGCCCGAGGGATAGGTGAAGCGGATCTTCACCCAGCAGTCGAGCGCGTTCGCCATGTTGCACGTGTAGTTGGTGGCGAGCGGGATGTCGGCGGTCACCAGCCGGCCGTTGTACCCGCCGGCGGCGGAGACGCCGGTGAGCGTGCACGGCGCGGTGTTCACGGCGACGGAGTTGTCCCGCTTGAAGCGGCACGACGGGAAGGCCGACTCGCCGTAGGACAGCGGCCGCAGGATCGTGATCGAGCCGGCGGCGGCGGCGTCGCCCACGTCGAAGAACTCGAGGTGCAGGGTCCGCCCGGCGGTGCTCGGGGGGATGCGGGCGACGAAGAACCGGGTGTCGGACCCGGTGGCGTTCATGTAGATGGGCAGGCGGCCGGTGGCGAACAGCGACACGCCGGTGCCGCTCAGGGTCGTCGTGCCGAACCCGGCCCGCATGGAGAAGCGGTTGTGGCCGCCGGTCGACGGCGAGGACGCCACGAGCGGCGAGCCGCTGAGAGCGTTGGACCGGACCTGCACGATGTAGTCGCCCCGCACGACCGTGCCCGCGGGGATCTGGCAGTACGTCACCCACCGCCGGAACTGGGAGGCGAACGTGGGGTTGTACGTCGGGCTCGACGGGCTGAGGAGGGGGTAGACGGCCTGGTCCCAGGCGCCGTACTGGCGGGGCTGGCACGACGCCGTCGACACCACCGGGTTGTCGGTGTTGCTCCACGGCGTGTTGTCGGGCGCCCGCACGATGAACGTCGAGATCATCCCGGTGCCGCCCACGCTGTTGTCGCCGGTGCAGAACGGCGCGGCGGCGCCGGTCGACCCGGTGGCGTAGCGGGTCGGGGCGTCGGCGTACTCCGACCGTCCGGTGTTCTTCAGCGCCGTCGCCTGCGCCGCGGTCGGCAGGTTGACGTCGCAGTTGTCGCCGACCGTCGCGTACACCGGGTCGAAGGCCTGGAACGTGAGCGGGCCGGAGCCGATGGCGCTGACCCGCACCGTGAAGAAGTAGCCGTTCGGGCTGTACTCGTTGTTGGTGCCCGAGCACTGGTAGGCGGCCACGCCGCAGCCGGTCGACTGGTAGCGGTCGCCGTTGGCCTTGTTGGCTCCCCTGGCCGCCAGGTTGAGCCACATCTGGGGCAGGGCCGCGGCCGGCTGGTCCGGGTCGTTGCCGAGCCGGTTCTCGGGGCTGCCCATCGGGACCGGCCCCTGGAAGTCGGCCACCGCCTGCCGGCTGATCGTCTGGCGGTCGGCGGCGACGAGCCCGACGAAGTAGTTGTCGACGACGGTCGTCACCTTCACCCTGAGCCGGGTCGGATTCGGCTCCTGGGTGGCGACGACGCTGGCGTTGACCCCGTTGCGGTAGCCGTTGCGGCCCGAGATGTCGACGGCCGTGCTGGCCGCCGTCACCGGGTCGCCGGGGAGGAACACGACGCCGCCGAGCGCGGCGGCGTCGGCCGCCCGCTGGGCCCGCTGCGCGGTGAACCACCAGTTGGCGACATCGATGCCGACGCCGGCGAAGGCCAACAGCACGAGCAGGAGGAGGGCGAACCAGACGGCGACGAACCCGTCGTCGTCGCCGCTCAGGCGGTCGCCGGCCGGGGCGTCGTCGGGCGTCACGGGCACTGGTCGGTCGGGAGCGGCTCGATCCGCATGACGGTGTGCTCCGAGATGGTCTTGCCGTTCCCGAAGAACCCCGTCAGGAACTCGTGGCGGACCTGGACGTAGATGCCGACGCTGTCGAGGGTGCTGCCGCACGCCGTCGGCGACGGCCACGTGCCCGCCCGGCTGGCGAAGTGGTTGCCGTCCCACGTCCACCTGATGCAGTTCGTGGTGCAGGTGGTGAAGTTCGGCGACCCGGTGGGGGCGCCGCCGGGGCTCGACGGGTCGGCCCGGTACATCCACAGCTTCACGGGCGTGGCCCGGGACAGCGCCTTGAGGTCGTCCTCCACGGCCAGCCGCACCTGGTCGATCACGCCGTTGGCGGTGCCGGACCTGACGGCAGGGGCGTAGGCCGTGGACGCGATGCGGGCCCCCGACCGGGTCGCCGAGCTGGTCGTCGAAGCGGACATGAACGCCAGCCCGTACTCGATCATCCCGAAGGTCACCATCAGCAGGACGGGGAAGATGATGGCCGCCTCGACCAGCACCGATCCCCGCTGCCGTCCTCTCCGCGCCCGGCGTGCCATCCCATCCCCTCCTCGCCGCCAGGATCGGCCGCCCGACCGTCCGAGTTGAGTCATCGGGAGGGGTCAGCGGGTGAGCGAGATCGAATATGGGCCGAGCGACCCACCGGCCCCGTTCTCGATGATCGACTCGGGCAGCATCCCGTTGGCCAGCAGGAAGCCGCTCACCTGGTCGATCGCCTTGCCGTGGGGGATCGTGACCACGCCCGTGCCCTCGCCGGGGTGGTAGGCGACGGCGCAGCCGTTGCCGTTGCAGCCGAACCACATCCCCTGGAGGAACACCCCGCGGTGGTTCTTGACCCGCAGGTAGCCGTTGCCGTTCGGGAAGCTGTTCTCGACGAACTGGGGGGCGAACCCGAACCGGGCCGAGCCGAGGATGTCGGGCACGTCGTCGCGGTCGGCGTCGAGGTCGAACAGCACGCCCCTCGGCCCCGTCGTCCGCCAGTCCGACAGGCAGGTCGTGAGGTTCGCCGTACGGCTTGCCGCCGCGAGGGCCGCGAACGTCTCCCGCCGGCAGGACGCAGGGACGCCGGCGCCCTTGCCCGTCGGGATGTACTCCCACAGCGGCCGGTCGTCCACGTTCCAGTTCGTCGAGCCTTCGCGGAGCGTCCGCTTCGGGTTCGAGCCCGTCGTCATCCGGCCTGGGAACGTGGTCCCGGCGACGGTGACGCCCTCGATCAACCCCTCGAACAGGCCGTTCGAGATGCCCTGGAAGGTGTTCAGCATCGTCGGGCCGAACGGCTTGGTGCACGAGTCGAGGACGTCGGTCCCCTGCCACGGCAGCACGAGGTGGTCGATTCCGACGGCGATGTTGACCGCGAGCTGGTCGGACTTGTTGATGTTGCAAGGGATGTTCTGGGTCCCCATCTGGTCGTTGCCGTACTGGGGGACCTCGAGTGCGCCGAAGTTGCCGGACGACGACCCGGTGCAGGGTGGCACGGCCTGCCCGTTCGTGGCCGTCCTGAGGCACAGCTGGTTGCCGTCGACGGCGGTGACGAGGATGGCGAAGGGCAGGAGCCCGCCACCGCCGGCCCGGGCGCCGGCCACCGCGAGCGCGTTCGTCGTGACCGTCTCGATGCCGACGACCCTGGCGAAGGCGGTCTCGACGACTTGGTCGGGAAGGCGGACGCGGAGCTCGCCCCTGGTCGACACCGAGAGGCACTGGGTGCTCTGGCCGAGGACCTTGCCGGTGAACCGGAGGTGGCCGGGGTCCTGGCACGCCGCCCACAGGGCCTTCCACTGGGTGTCGGTGTAGGTCGTGTCGAGGTCGCTCCTGGCCACGGCGGCGGCGGCCTCGGTGGCGGCGGTGACACCGGCCGCCAAGCTGATCGCACCCCCGAGGGCGGCGGCGTCGGCCGCGGCCTGGTCCTGACGGCGCTCGTTGTAGAGCATCCCGACGTCGACGGCGAAGGCCACGAACACGACCATCGCCACCATGGCGACGGCCACGACGAGCACGGCGAACCCGTCGTCGCCCCGGTGGCGTCGTCGCAGGCGGCGCCTCACGGGCAGGTCCTCGTGACCGGGTCCCAGGTCGCCTTCTGCTCCAGCCGCGACCGCACGGTGCTGACGAGGTCGACGCCGCCGAGGGCGAAGGAGTAGAAGTCGGTGAGCTGGTCGAGTGGGGCCCGCACCGTGACCGTGACCGTCGCCCCGACCGCCGCCGAGGACCGCGCGATGGTCACCCGCGCGCCGGTGGCGAGGTCCATGCGGCCGCACGTCTCGTCGACGATCTGGTTGCCCTGGGTGGCGCCCGACGAGGACGTGCTCGTCCGGTAGTTGACGGCCGCCAGCCGGCTCCCCTCCCTGGCCGCGTGGCGCACGTCGAGGTGCTGGCCGAACGCCCAGCCCAGCTCCATCACGCCGAGCAGGAGGGCGACGAGGACGGGGATGACGAAGGCCGCCTCGACGACGACCGCGCCGCGATCACCCCGCTCCCGCTGCTCCCGATCCCTCACGCCCCTCACCATCGGCACGAGCGGCCATCGGGTGAACCGCGTTCGTGTCACCGCCCACCGGTAGGGTTCGCGCCGTGACCGGGATGCTCGTCGAGGCGGTGGCGTGGGCCCACGGGCCGGCCACCGTGCGCCCCGGCGGGGCGCGGCTGGCGGGGCGCGAGGAGCGGGAGGCGGCCGAGGCCGAGGCGCTGGCGCCCGGGGCGACGAGGGCGGTCGGCGCCGGCCGGCGGGCGGTGCCCGAGGAGGCCGACCCCTACCGCACGTGCTTCGAGCGCGACCTGGACCGCATCCAGCACTCCAAGCCGTTCCGGCGCCTGGCCGGGAAGTGCCAGGTGTTCCTCGCCCCGTCCGACGACCACCTCCGCACCCGGCTCACCCACGCCATCGAGGTGGCCCAGGTGGCCGTCAGCATCGCCCGGCCGGCCGGGCTGAACGTCGCCCTCACGGCGGCCGCCGCCACGGCGCACGACTGCGGGCACGGCCCCGCCGGCCACGCCTCGGAGGACGCGCTCAGCCCGTTCGTCCCCGGCGGCTACCACCACGCCGTCTACGGGGCCGACGTGGTGCTCGCCCCGCTGAACCTCTGTGCGGAGACCCTCGACGCCGTCCGCAACCACTCCTGGAACCGGCCGGCGCCGTCCACCCCCGAGGGCGAGGTCGTGGCCTGGGCGGACCGCATCGCCTACGTCTGCCACGACTTCGAGGACGCGTGCGCCGCCGGCATCGTCGCCGAGCGGGACCTGCCGGCCGAGGTCGCCGACGTCCTCGGGCGCGACCGCCGCACCCAGCTGCACCGGCTCGTGACCGCCGTGCTCGCGACCATCGAGGCCACCGGCGCCGTCGGGCTGCGCCAGCCCGAGGCCGGCGCCCTCGCCGCCTTCCGGGCCTTCGACTACGAGCGCATCTACCTCCGCCCGGCCGCCGCCCGCCAGGCCGAGCGGGTGATCGCCATGATCCGCCGGCTCACCGAGTCGTTCCTCGCCGACCCGGCCGCCATGGCCGAGCCCGACCTCGCCCCCGGCTCGCCCGAGGCGGTCGCCGCCGCCGTGCGCTACGTGAGCGGGATGACCGACCGGTTCGCGCTGCGCACGGCCGCCGAGCGGCTCGGCTGGCCGGCGGAGGACCTGCCCTTCGGCGTGTGAGCGGCCGTCAGCGGATGAGCCGCTGCACGCTCAGCGGGAACTCGATGGCCCGGTCGGGGTCGGGCGACATGGTGAGCTGGCCGCTCCCCGTCACCTTGAGGCGCCAGGTGATGAACTGGGCCTTGGCCTGCACCTGGTTGCCGCTCCCGGAGTAGGTGAACTCGGCGTTGGGGGTGAAGAACACGCCGTCGATGGTCAGCGCCGAGCCGCCGGACATGCCGTGGGCCAACGTGGAGGCCGACCACAGGGCGAGGTCCTCGAACGGCCCCGACGGCTGGGACCGGCTGGTCCCCGGCGCCGTCCAGGTCAGCGAGCCGTTGCCGCCGGTGAGGCTGGTCGACCCGTTGGCCAGGTAGACGAAGGTGTTGTCGAACACGAGGTTGCCGCCGGCCACCCGCTCCACCCCGCCGCTGCGCACGTAGGCGAAGGCGTGGTTGGCCGACGACGACGTGATGCACACGGTCGTCTGGCAGGCGGCCGGGAGCGTCCCGGTGTTGGCGACGTTCATCTTGAACGTCCCGCTCGAGCCGACCTTGATGGCGCCGTCGAACACGACGTTGCCGCCCTTGAACGTCAAGATGCCCTTGACGTCGAGGGAGCAGTTGACCCACCAGTTCCCGACGGGCACCTCGACGGTCGTCCCGGGACCGATGCTGCAGCCGTAGGTGGCCTTGTAGTCCTGGTAGCCCGGGGGCTTCCCGCTGGTGCCGATCGCGGCGGTCAACGTGTCGATGTAGGCCTGGCGCTGGCCGGCCAGCGGGCAGGGCCGCAGCACGAGCGCGCCGTAGTCGACCTTGCAGTTGAACCGCCAGTCGACCTGGGTGCGGCCGGTGCGCCGGGACGTGCCGAGCGGGGCCGGGGCCACCGTCCTCGCGGCCACGTCGGAAGGGTCGCAGGCGTGGTCGGTGATGTTGCAGTTCGTCTGGCGGAGCGCGTACAGGGCGATGATGCCGGGCGACCCGGACGCCACCCCCTCGGCGACGATCGTGCTGCCCGCTCCCTGGGCGTCGGTGCCGTAGTTCCCGCCCGTGCACTGGCTGGCGTCGGTGTCGACCGCGATGTAGCCGGGATGGGTCCCCGAGGACCGCACGAGGACCGAGCCGCCACCGTTGGCGATCAGCGCCCCGCACCCGGTCCGGTCGAGGATCAGCAGGGCGATCGGGAAGCGGGCGTCGTAGCTGGTCGTCGCCACCGCCACGCTGTGCACATCGGTGGTCGTCGAGTCGAGGCCGAAGGCCTCCCCGAAGGCCAGCGCCCGCTCCCGCACGACCCGCACCCCGATGCGGCCGCACGGCTGGCCGTCGATCTCGTCGAGGGCCTGCGCCACGTCGCCGCCCACCCGCTCGGAGTCCATCATCGGGTCGCCGTCGGGCACGGGGTAGCGGATGGTGACCGTGTAGGCCCCGGCCCGGCCGACGACGTCCCTCGGCACCCCGAGGCAGGCCCCGGTGAAGCTGTTGCACGGCGGCGTCGTGCGGACCGGCGTGGCGTCCGGCCGGTTCTGGAGGAAGTAGGTCCACACCTCCTGGCAGGCCTGGGGGCCCATCGGCACACCGGCCACCGGGTCCTGGTTGAGGACGGCCACGCCGGCGAGGGCGGCGGCGTCGGCGGCGGCCCGGTCGGCGGCCCGGTCGTGGCGCAGGGCGGCGATGTCGATGACGAGGCCGGCCAGCACCAGCAGGCCGACCATGGCGGCCGCGAAGAGCACGGTGATCGCGCCCCGGTCGCCGGCCGCCCGGCGCCGTCGCATCACAGCTCGGACGCCTCGAAGCGGACGACGGAGCGGGACCGCAGGGTGACGTTGCGGGTGAACACGAGGGCCTGGATCTCGGTGGTGCGCTCGAGGACGACCTGGACCCGGCGGACGCTGTTCGGCTGCCCGTCGGAGTAGCAGGGGGTCGTGCCGTACGTGACGGTGCCGGTCGAGGACAGCCGGCGGCTCGCCGTCCTGTCCGTCGGCGTGAGGCCGGACGGGTAGACGTAGGCGACGCAGATCGTGCGGCCGGGCGTCCCGCTGTCGAGCTCGCCCTCGGCGCTGGCCACGGCCACGCCGGCGACGCTGTCGAGCCAGGCGTTCATGCCCATGCCGGCCACCGGCACGGTGGCGCCGAAGCGGGCCGCCTCCCGGCCGCCGTTGGTGATGGCCAGCTTGCGGTTGTAGGCGATGCCCCCGGTGAACACGCCGAGCATCAGGATCATGAACACGGGCAGGATGAGGGCGAACTCCACCACCACTGCGCCTCGTTGCCGGTCAGCGACGCCGACCTTCGCCATGTCGCCTCACCCCCGGGCTGCCATCGTCGCTTCCACGATCGGCGCCGAGGGTCAGGGTCTTTAGGACTACGCCGGCCGAGCCCCCGACCGGACGGGCCAGTGGTAGGGCAGGTCGTCGGGCTCGTCGGGCCAGCGGGGCCCGTACCAGTCGGGGTCCTTGCGGACGAGCGCGGACCGGTGGGAGCGGTGGACCCGGTCGTCGCCCCACCAGGCCGGCATGGCCCCCGCCGCGGCCAGCTCGGGCTGCGTGCGCACCCGGTCGACGCCGACCTCGGCCCGCAGCTTGGCCGACACCGTGTCGGCCCCGCCCCGCCGCACCCACTCCTCGCACATGGCGAGCCCGTAGGCGACGAGCGCCTCCTCGTGGCCCCGCCACATGAGCACGGCCGGGTGGTGCCGCCAGCCGTACCCGGGCACGGTCAGCGCCCGCAGGATCTGGAGCACCTCGACCCGCTGCTTGCCGAGCCGCCGGCGATCGAGGGCGGCCGCCGTCTCGGCGAAGTCCTCGCACGGGACGAAGGTCTGCACGGCCGCTGGCGCTACCCACCCGGGCGCGGGACGACCCCTCACCGGGGAGGGGTCGTCGCGGGTCGGGCCGGCCGGCGGGCCGGCGGGTCAGTCGCTCGGGTGGACGTCGACCAGCTTGCGGTTGCGGCGGCTGGCGAACTTCACGACGCCGTCGGCCGTGGCGAACAGCGTGTCGTCGCCGCCCCGCCCCACGTTCTCGCCGGGGTGGAACTTCGTGCCCCGCTGGCGGACGATGATGGCGCCGGCCCGCACCCGGCCGCCGTCGAACACCTTCACGCCGAGGCGCTTGCTGGCGGAGTCGCGCCCGTTGCGGGTGGACCCGCCGCCCTTGGTCTTGGACATCGCTAACCCCTCGTGTTGCCGGTGATCTCGATGGTCGAGTAGCGCTGCCGGTGGCCCCACCGCCGGCGCTGGCGCGTCTTGTTCTTGTACGTGAACCCGACGACCTTGGGCCCCTTCGCCTCGCCCACCACCCGGGCCGAGACGGTGGCGCCGCCGGCGTCGGGGCCGGCGAGCACGGTGTCGCCGTCGACGACGAGCAGCGGCTCGAAGCGGACCTCCCCGTCGTCGCCGGGCTGGAGGCGCTCGACGTCGAGCCGCTCGCCCTCGGCGACGCGGTACTGCTTCCCGCCGGTGCGGATCACTGCGTACATAGGGCGTCCACGCTACCAAACGGCGGCGTCGGTCCGGCAGCCCGGTCCGGCGCCGTCAGCCCAGCAGGTCGCCGTCGAGGACGATCCCCCGGCCGTTGCAGTGCGGGCACACGGCCGACACCGACTCGAGGAGGCCCTCGCCGATCCGCTTCCTCGTCATCTCCACGAGGCCGAGCTCGGAGATGTCGAACACCTGGGTGCGGGTCTTGTCCCTGGCCAGCGCCTCCCGGAACACCCGGATGACCTCCTCCCGGTTCTCCCGCACCTCCATGTCGATGAAGTCGATGACGATGATCCCGCCGATGTCGCGGAGGCGCAGCTGGCGGGCGATCTCGACGGCCGCCTCCAGGTTGTTCCGGTAGACGGTCTCCTCGAGGCTCGACGTGCCCACGTTCTTGCCGGTGTTGACGTCGATGACCGTCAGCGCCTCGGTGTGCTCGATGATCAGCGAGCCGCCCGACGGCAGCCACACCTTGCGGTCGAGGGCCTTGTGCAGCTGCTCGTGGACGTGGAACCGCTCGAACAGGGGCAGCGGCTCGACGGTCGGGTCGTAGAACTGGACGCGGTCGGCGAGGGCCGGGCTGATGCCGGCGACGTAGCCCCGGACCGCCTCGTGGAGCCCGGCGTCGTCGATGACCACCCCGCGGTACTCGCTGTTGAACTCCTCCCGGATGGCCCGGACGGCCATGTCCGGCTCCCGGTAGAGCAGCGAGGGGGCGGAGGACCGCTTGGCCTTGGCCTCGATGTCCCGCCACTGGGCGAGCAGGCGGGCGACGTCCCCTTCGATCTCGTCGGCGGCGACCCCCTCCGCGGCGGTCCGCACGATGATCCCGTGGCCGGCCGGGCGGACCCGGTCGAGGATGGCCCGCAGGCGCTTGCGCTCGTCGTCGGGCAGGCGCTTCGAGATGCCGTAGGTCGAGCTGCCCGGGATGAGCACGACGAACCGGCCGGGCAGCGAGACCTCCTGGGTGAGGCGGGCGCCCTTCGACCCGATCGGGTTCTTCGTGACCTGGCACAGGATCGTCTGGCGGGGCCGCAGCAGGTGCTCGATCTTGGCGTTGCCCTTCTCCTCGACGTCCTCGGGGTCGTAGTGGACGTCGCCCCGGTAGAGCACGGCGTTCTTCGGCGTGCCGATGTCGACGAACGCGGCCTCCATGCCGGGCAGCACGTTCTGGACCTTGCCGAGGTAGATGTTGCCGTGGATCTGGGCGGCGTCGTCGGCCGGCCGGGACACGTAGTGCTCGATCAGGGCCCGGCCCTCGAGGACGGCGATCTGGGTGACGTCGGGCCGGACGTGCACGCACATCAGGTAGCGGCCGACCGGCTTGCCCTTGCGCTCCCTGGCCCGGACCCGCTCGGCGGCCTCGGCCTCCTCGGCGGCGGCCACCTCGTCGGCCGTCCGGCCCGCGCCCCGGCCTCGACCGCCGCGCCGGCGCCGGCGGCGGGACGGCCCGTCGTCGGCCGGCCCGGGCGACGCGGCCGGGGCCGCCTGCTCGGCCCTGCCGGCGCTCCGGCCACCGCCGGCGCCGTTGCCGTTGCCGTCGCCGTTGCCCGACGACGGCCGGGCCGCGGGCGGCGGGGGCGGCAGCGTGTCGCCGATGCGGGGCCGGCGGCGGACCAGCGCCCGCTCGGCCGCCTCCGGGTCGCGGGGGCGGCCCTCCTGGTGGCGGTCGGGCAGGTCGTCGGGGAGGCGCTCGTCGCCCGGGCGGGGCGGCGGGGGCACGGCGGCGCCGGGCGCGTCGGCCGCCTCGACGTCGACGTCGTCGTCCTCGGTGTCGTCGGCCTCGACGTCGGTGTCGACGCCGGCACCGGGCGCGCCGCTGCGGCGCCGGTTGCGGCCGCCCCGCTTGCCGCGGCGGCGCTTCTTGCGCGGGGTGCCGTCGCCGTCGGGGCCGGCGCCGGCCTGGTCGGGTGCGCCCTCAGCGCCCCCGGCGGTGGTGGTCGGTGCAGGCGCAGGCAGTGCGGGTGCCGGCTGCTCCGCAGGGTCGGACATCGGGCAGGTCCCTTCTCATACGCACACGCCTCGCGCGTGCGGAGCGGACGTCGCGTCCTGCGGGAGCGGGAGGGGCTCCCGGCGAGCGCCGTCGTGCTCGATCCACTGGTGCGTCCTGCGGACCCGTCCCTCCTCGTGGCCGGGCCCGGGGAAGGCGACGGCGACGAGCTCGGAGGGGCGCAGGGCGCGCGGTTGGGTGCCGAGCTCGGCCTCGAGCTCGACCCCGCGGTCGGTCGGGCCGATCACGGCCAGCGACCGCAGGTGGGGCCGGAGGTCGTCGGTGCCCTCCTGGCCCTTCCGCGAACGGGTCAGCGGCAGCGACGGGGCGTCGAGGGCGGCGCGCGCCAGCGCCTCCGCCTCCTCGGGGCCCACGCCGACCACCTCGACCCGCCACGTGCAGCTGGTGACCGCCTGTTGGAGGGAGGCGGCCCGGCGGTCGACCTCGGCGGCCGCCTGCACGTCCATGCCGACCGGGAGGGCGGCGGACAGGAGCGGCGGCAGTGCGTCGAGGTCGACGTCCGCCCCGCCGGCCCCTTCGGCCAGGTCGACGTCGAGGTACTCCCCGAGCGACTCGTGGCCGGTGGACAGGGCCAGCCCGAAGTGGACCTTCGGGCGGGGCGAGAAGCCCTCGGTGAGGGCGATCGGGAGGCGGGCCCGCCGGAGGGCCCGCTCCCACACCCGGGCGACGTCGCGGTGGCTGATGTACCGGACCTTGCCCAGCTTGGTGAACCGGAGGCGGACCCTCACCGGGCCCCGGCCTCCACCCGGTCGGGTCGGCGGGGCAGCAGGGTGACGGGGGCCAGCCCGCCCCGGCCGAGGTCCTGGCCGGTGCCCTGGCTGCCGCCGGCGGGCGGCGTGGCCGACGCCACGACGTGCTCGATGCCGTAGCCGGTGCAGGCGCCGCAGTCGTAGCAGGGGGTCCACCGGCAGTCGGGCAGGCCGTGCTCGGCCAGCGCGTCCTGCCAGTCCTGCCAGAGGAAGTCCTTGTGGAGCCCGGCCGACAGGTGGTCCCAGGGGAGCACCTCGTCCTCGGTGCGGTGGCGGTGGACGTACCAGTCGACCGACAGGCCGTGCTCGGCCATGGCCGACAGCCACAGGTCGACCCGGAACCGCTCGCTCCACTCCTGGAACGTGCCGCCCCGGCGCCACACCGACTCGATGACCGGCCCGAGGCGGCGGTCGCCCCGGCTGGCGATGCCCTCGGCGAGGGTCGCCTTCGGGTCGTGCCACTTGAGCTGCACGGCCTTGTCCCGGCGGAGGTCGTCGCGCAGCAGGTTGACCTTGCGGGCCAGCTCCTCGACCGTGTCCTGGCCGAACCACTGGAACGGCGTGAACGGCTTGGGCACGAACCCGCCGAGCGAGACGGTCGCGCTCGCGCCCCGCTGGTGCTCGCGGCCGATGCGGACGACGTTGCGGGCCAGCTCGGCGATGCCGAGCGTGTCGTCGTCGGTCTCGGTCGGCAGGCCGGTGAGGAAGTACAGCTTCACCCGCCGCCAGCCCTGGGAGTAGGCGGAGGCGACCGCGCCGTACAGGTCCTCCTCGGTGATCAGCTTGTTGATGACCTGGCGCATCCGCCACGTGCCGGCCTCGGGCGCGAACGTGAGGCCGGTGCGGCGGGCCTTCTGGATCTCGGCGGCGATGCCGACCGTGAAGGCGTCGACCCGCAGGCTCGGGAGCGACACCGACACCGGGCCGCCGCAGGCCGCCTCGTCGTTCACGGTGTCGGCCACCACCCGCTCGATGCCGCTGAAGTCCGCCGTCGACAGCGACGTGAGGGCCACCTCGTCGTAGCCCGTGCGCTGGAGGCCCTCGCGGACCATGGTCCGCACCTGCTCGGCCGGCCGCTCCCGCACCGGGCGGGTGATCATCCCGGCCTGGCAGAACCGGCAGCCCCGGGTGCAGCCCCTGAACACCTCGACGTTCAGCCGGTCGTGGACGACCTCGGTCAGCGGGACCAGCTGGCGGCGGGGGTAGGGCCAGTCGGCCAGGTCGGCGACCGTGCGCTTCTCGACCCGCTCGGGCACGTCCGGGTAGCGGGGGGTGACGGCCACGAGGCGCTCGCCGTCGTACTCGACGTCGTACATGGACGGCACGTACACGCCGGGCACCGAGGCCAGGTGGCGCAGCACCCGCTCCCGGGAGCCGGCGGTGCGCCCGCCCGCCTTCCACTCCCGCACGACCTCGGTGATCTCGGCCACCACCTCCTCGCCGTCGCCCAGCACGACGAGGTCGAGGAAGTCGGCGAGGGGCTCGGGGTTGTAGGTGCAGTGCCCGCCGGCGACGACGAGCGGGTGCTCGGGCCCGCGGTCGGCGGCCCGCACCGGCACGCCGGCCAGGTCGATGCAGTTGAGGACGTTCGTGTAGGTGAGCTCGGCCGACAGGTTGAAGGCCAGCAGGTCGAAGTCGCCGGCGGCCCGGTGGGTGTCGACGGAGAACAGGGGCAGGCGCCGCTCCCTGAGCAGGGCCTCGAGGTCCACCCAGGGGGCGTAGGACCGCTCGGCGACGGCGTCGTCCCGCTCGTTCAGGATCTCGTAGAGGATCTGGAGGCCCTGGTTGGGCAGCCCGATCTCGTAGGTGTCCGGGTAGACGAGCAGCCAGGCCACCTTGTGCCCGTCGTGCACCGGGGTGACGGCGCCGTCCTCGCAGCCGATGTAGCGGGCCGGCTTCTGCACCTTGGCGAGCAGCGGCTCGATGTGCGGCCAGAGCGAGGACATGATCCCGCGAATTGTACAGGCCGTGCAGGAACCGCCCGGGGGGAGGCGGCCCCGGCCGGCGCCGACGACGAGCGGGCCGCCTCCCGGACGGCCCGCCGCTCACCGGCCGGCGTGCAGGCGCTGGTTGAGCCGCGCCGCCTGGCGGGTCTGGTGGTCGCGCTCGGCGAGGCTCGGCGCGTGGCGGGCGGCGTCGGCGTAGAGGCGGGCGGCGAGCTCGAGGTCGCCGTTGCGCTCGTGGAGGTACGCGGCGACCGCGGTTCGGCGGGGCACGTGCTCGTCGACCTCGGCCAGGGCGGCCAGCCCCGCCGGCGCGCCGTCCGCCTCGCCGACGGCGACCGCCCGGTTGAGCCGGACGACCGGCGTGTCGGCGAACCGGAGGAGCTCGTCGTACCAGCCGACGATCTGGGGCCAGTCGGTCTCCTCGACCCGGGGCGCGTCGGCGTGGAGGGCGGCGATCGCCGCCTGGGCCTGGTACTCGCCGAGCCGGTCGCGGGCCAGCGCCGCCTGGACGACGGCGATGCCCTCGGCGATGAGCCCCGTGTCCCACCGGCTGCGGTCCTGCTCGGCCAGCGGGACGATGCTGCCGTCCGGTCGGGTCCGGCTCGGGCGGCGGGCGTGGTGCAGCAGCATCAGGGCGAGCAGCCCCTGCACCTCGGGGTCGTCGACCAGGGCGGCCAGCTGCCGGGTCAGCCGGATGGCCTCGGCGGCGAGGTCCACGTCGCCCGAATAGCCCTCGTTGAACACGAGGTAGAGCACCCGCATCACCGTCCGCACGTCACCCGGACGGTCGAGCCCGGCGCGGCCGACGGTGCGCTTGGCCCGGCTGATCCGCTGGGCCATCGTCGGCTCGGGCACGAGGTACGCCCGGGCGATCTGGCGGGTGGTGAGCCCGCCGACGGCCCGGAGGGTGAGCGCCACCGCCGACGACGGCGTGAGGTCCGGGTGGGCGCACAGGAAGTAGAGGCGCAGGGTGTCGTCGGCGCTCGGGACGGCGCCGGCCGGCGGGGCCGTGTCGACCCGCACCTCCCGGTCGCGGCGGGCCGTGTCGGAGCGGACCATGTCGAGGAAGGCCCGCCAGGCGACGGTCACGAGCCACCCGGTGGGGTCGGCGGGCGGGTCGTCCCCCCACGCGGCGACGGCCCGGACGAGCGCCTCCTGCACGGCGTCCTCGGCGGTCGCGAAGTCCGCACCGCGACCGACGAGGACCCCCAGCACCCGCGGGACGAGCTCGCGCAGCTCGACGTCCCCGACGGTCACGGCGTGTCGGTGTGCCCCGGGGCCAGGAACGGCCGCAGCTCGAGCCACTCGTGGATCGGCTCGCCGCCGGCCCCCGGTGCCGACGACAGCTCCCCGGCGATCTCGAGCGCCCGCTCGTAGCTGTCGACGTCGATGACCATCCACCCGGCGATCAGGTCCTTCGTCTCGGCGAACGGGCCGTCGGTGACCGGCGGCCGGCCCTCGCCGTCGGAGCGGACCCACACGCCGTCGGGCGACAGCGCCTGGCTGTCGACGAACTCGCCGGTGCCCTCGAGCCGGGCGGCGAGGTCGTTCATGAACCGGACGTGGGCATCGACCTCGTCGGGCCGCCACCGGTCCATCGGCACGTCGTTGACCGCCGCCGGGGCGCCCCGGTAGTGCTTGAGCAACAGGTACTTCGCCATGGTGTCCTCCTCGTCGGGCACCGGCCCTGCCGGCCGGTCGCGCCCCTGGGACGGAGCAGGCCCCCGGTTCTCGACATCCTCGCCGGGATTCTCTCCCGCCGACCGGCTTGGACGGGTCAGGCGAAGCGGCGCATGTGCACGTTCAGGACCAGGCCGAGGGCGGCGAAGTCGGTGATCGTGGACGAGCCGCCGTAGCTCATGAACGGCAGCGGGATGCCGGTGATCGGCATGATCCCCATCGTCATCCCGACGTTCTGGAACACCTGGAAGGTCAGGAAGGCCAGGACGCCGACGCAGATCAGGGTGCCGTAGAAGTCCCGGGCCAGCTGGGCCGTTCGCCACGTCCGCCACATGAGGAGGGCGAACAGGAGCAGCAGGAGGGCCGAGCCGACGAAGCCCAGCTCCTCCCCGACCACCGTGAAGATGAAGTCGGTGTGCTGCTCGGGGACGTAGTCGCCCTTGGTCTGGGCGCCGTCGAACAGGCCGGCCCCGAGCAGGCCGCCGGCGCCGATGGCGATCTTCGACTGGGCCAGGTTGTAGGTCGACGCCTGGAGGTCGGCCTCCTGGTCGAGGAAGGCGGTCAGGCGGTCGCGCTGGTAGTCCTCGAGGTTGCCGGAGTTGAGGACGGCGATCACGCCGCTGACCCCGATCAGGGTCAGGGCCAGGATGTGGCGGACGCGCACCCCGGCCACGAGCAGCACGCCCATCACGATGGCGACGAGGACGATGGCCGTGCCGAGGTCGGGCTGGAGCATGATCAGCCCGAACGGGATGGCGGACAGGCCGAGCAGGGCGGTCAGCCGGCGGACGTCGATCTCGCCCTTGTAGGACGCGGCGAGCGCGGCGAGGCCGAGGATCAGCGCCAGCTTGGCGAGCTCGGACGGCTGGAGCTGGAAGGCGCCGATCTGGAACCAGGCCTGGGTGCCCTTCCTGGCCGACCCGAGCGGGGTCAGCACGGCGAGGAGCAGGACCATGACGGCGGCGAAGATCGGGATCGTGAAGTCCCGGATCTTGCGGTAGTCGACGACCGCGCAGACGGCCATCACGACGACGCCGATGCCGACGAACAGCAGCTGCTTGGTGGCGAGCTCGGTGTCGTAGGGCGGCACCGGGCCCCTCGTGGCGCTGTAGACCATCACCGCGCCGAGGAGCGACACGGCCAGCGTGCAGAACACGAGGGTGGCGTCCACGTGCCGCCAGGCGGACGCCGGGTTGCGCCGCATGGTGCCGAGCCCGGCACCGGTCCGGGGTGCGTAGGCCGTCGCCACTACTCGACCCCTCCGGTGACGCCGTGGAGGCCGGGCGGCTGGGGCTCGAACACCGGCGGCGGGGCCAGCACGCCGCCCTCCGGGGCCGGCGGGACGGGCCCGAACGCGTTCGACAGGAAGTCGAACACCCGGCGGACGGCGGGGGCGGCGACGTCGCCGCCGAAGCCGGCCTGCTCGAGCACGGCGGTGACGACGTAGCGGGGGCCCGTCACAGGGCCGAAGCCGACGAACAGGGCGGTGTCCTCCTGGGGCAGCTCGGTGATCGGGTCGATGCTCTTCACCTGGGCGGTGCCGGTCTTGCCGGCGACCGAGAACACGTCCTGCGGGAACCCGGTGAAGGCCGCGTAGGCCGTGCCGTCGGGGTCGCTCGTGACGCCGGCGAGGCCCCGCAGGATGGCCTCGTAGTGGTCCCTCGGGATGTCGAGCTGGCGCACCTCGCGGGGCTCGATCTCCCTCGACACCTCGTCGCTGCCCGGCTCGAGGACGGCGTCGGCCACGTTCGGCGCGTACACCGTGCCGCCGTTGGCGAACGAGGCGTAGGCGTTGGTCAGCTGGAGCGGGGTGGCGAGCAGGTCACCCTGGCCGATGGCGAGGTTCATGCTGTTGCCGGTGCGCCACTCCCCCTCCTTGTAGATGGCGGGGTTGTCCCGGAACACGGGGTCGGGGACGAGGCCCTCCTCCTCGCCGGCCAGCGGCACGCCGGTCTCCTCGCCGAAGCCGAACTCGCGGGCGGCGGCCTGCATCGGGTCGCCGTAGCGGTCCCTGCCCTCCCAGAAGTAGGCGCCGATGTCGAAGAAGAACAGGTCGCTCGACACGGTGAGGGCCCTGGCCACGTCGACCGTGCCGTAGGACCGGCCCCCGGCGTTGTGGCGGAGGCAGGTGGACGGGTCGGCGGCCTGGCAGAAGCGGATCTCGTACTCGCCGTCGTCGTAGAACGTGAACCCGGGGTCGATCCGGCCCGTCTTCAGGGCGGCGTAGGCGGTGATCATCTTGAACGTCGACCCGACCGCGTACTGGCCCTGGAGGGCCCGGTTGGTGAGGGGGTTGCGGGCCTCGGGGGCCTGGAGCGCGGCCCACTCCTCGTCGGTGACGCCGTCGACGAACTGGAGCGGGTCGTAGGTCGGCAGCGAGGCCATGGCGATGATGTCGCCGTTGCGGGGGTCCTCGACGACCATCGACCCGGCCGGCGCCGGGAACAGGCGGTCGGTGTCGGCCGAGCGGAGCGAGCGGGCGTGGACGAGCGCGTCCTGGAGGGCCTGCTCGACCTGGTACTGGACGTCGATGTCGATGCTCAGCCGCACGTCGTGCCCCGGCACGGGCGGGTCGTAGTCGAGGGTGCCGAGCACGTTGCCGTCGGAGTCGACCGACAGCACCCGCCGCCCCGGCGTGCCCCGCAGGTCGGCCTCGTAGGTGGCCTCGACGCCGGTCTTGCCGATCGTGTCGTTGGTCAGGTAGCCGTCGCCCTCGTGGGCCTCGAGCTCGGCCTCGGTGATGCGGCCGACCGTGCCGAGCACGTGGGCGGCCAGCATCCCGTAGGGGTAGATGCGCAGGGTCCGCTGCTCGGCGCTCACCGCCGGGAACTCCCGGTCCCGCTCCTGCAGGTAGGTGACGACCATCTCGGGGACGTCGACGGCGATCGGCACGGGCTCGAACGGTCCGTACTCGGGGTCGTCGAGCCGCTCCTCGATCGTCGACACGGGCACGTCGAGCACGTCGGCCAGCCGGGCCTTCACGGCGTCCTGGTCGTCGACCTCGGCCCACTCCTGGCGGTCGACGACGACGACGGTCGAGATGCGGTTGTCGACGACCACCTTGCCGTTGCGGTCGACGATCTTCCCGCGGGGCGCCGGCTCGTAGACGGTGCGGCGGAGGTTGGCCTGGGCGGCCACCTCGTAGGTCGGCGCCGTCATCACCTGGAGGAACCAGAGCCGCGAGAAGAGGCTGGCGAACAGGCTGACCACGACGATGGCGAGGATGCCGAGGCGCAGGCGCGGCGTGTCCCCGCCGGTCCGGAACGTCGAGCTCACCTGGCGAAGACCTTGGTGCGGACGGGGTCGGCCATCGCCCATCGCAGCACGCCGACGGCGGGCACGGCGAGCACGAGGTTCACGAGGCCCACGACCCCCATGATGGTCGGCAGGCGGGCCGACACCATGGATTCCTGGCCGACGACGGCGCCGAGCAGGGCGTAGAGGGCGACGCCCGCGGCCGAGGCCAGCCCGACGGTGACGGCCGGCAGCCAGCGGGTGCTGCGCACGGCCGACGTGCCGGCCTGGAGGCTGCCGACCCCGTAGGCGACGAGGCAGTAGGCGAGCGCCGTCAGGCCGAACGGGGTGGTGAGGAGCAGGTCGTAGGCGATGCCGGCGAAGAAGGCCACGACTGCGCCCCGGTCGGGCCCGCCGGCCACCGCCGCGGACATGGCGACGAGCAGCATCAGGTCCGCCATCACCCCGAGCGGGCGCACCTCGGTGACGACGCCCATCTGGACGATCAGCGCGGTCAGCAGCACGAGGCCGACGCGGGCGAGGGTCGTCACTCGGGCGCCTCCCACAGGAGCACCTTCACGAACGTCACCTGGTCCATGTCCGCCGCCGGCTCGACCTCGAGCCGCTGCTCGAGCCCGTCGGGGGCGAGCGAGATGCGCGACACCCGCCCGACCGGCAGGTCCTGGGGGAACAGGCTCGGCAGCTCGCCGCCGAGGCCGCTCGTGGTGACGGCGTCGCCCTCCCGGATGTGGGTGTCCTTCGGGATGCCGAAGTCGACGACGAGCGGGTTGCCGTCGCCGGTGCCGGTGGCGAGGCCCGTCTCCTGCGACGGCGCCACCCGGACGCCGACCTTGAACGACGGGTCGGTCACGAGCAGCACGACCGAGCGGTGGGGCGCGGCCTGCACGACCCGCCCGATGAGCCCGGCGCCGGTGATGACCGGCATGTCGGCCTGCACGCCGTCGTCGGAACCGCGGTCGATCTCGATGGTGTGCTCGAAGTTCGACGGCGAGCCGGTCACCACCCGGGCGCTGACGGTCGGCAGGTCGCCCACCCAGGGCAGGTTCTCCTGGGCCAGCAGCTCCTGGAGCTGCTCGCGGGCGGCGTCGTCGGAGATCGTCTCCCCGTCCCGCTCGGCCAGCAGCTGGCGCAGCTCGTCGTTCTCCCGCTTCACGTCGTCGTACTCGGTGATCCCGTGCCAGGCGTCGCCCACCGGCTCGGTCACGTGGTGGGCGGCCGACTCGATCGGGGCGAACGCGGTGTTGGCCAGCTCCCGCGCCCCCTCGATGACGTCCGAGCCCTGGCCGCGGAAGTCGAGGGTGAGGACGGTCACCGAGGTCAGGACCAGGAGCAGCAAGGTGAAGCGGGAGCGCCCGGTGCGCCGGGTGGAAAGGGCCACGGGCCGGCGACTAGTGGCTGCTGGACGAGAACAGCACGCCCTTGAGGGCCTCGAACTCCTCGAGCGACTGGCCCGACCCGATGGCCACGGCGTGGAGCGGGTTGCGGGCGATGAGGATCGGCATGCCGGTCTCGTGGGACAGGCGGGCGTCGAGCCCGTGCAGGAGCGCGCCGCCCCCGGCGAGCACGATGCCCTGCTCCATGATGTCGGCGGCCAGCTCCGGCGGCGTCTTGTCCAGGGTGACCTTCACGGCGTCGACGATGGCCGAGACCGGCTCCTCGATCGCCTCCCGGATCTCCTGGGTCGAGGTGACGATCGTCTTCGGCAGCCCGGTCACGAGGTCCCGGCCGCGGATCTCGGCGTGCAGCTCCTCCTGGAGCGGCCACGCGGAGCCCAGCGCGATCTTCACCTCCTCCGCCGTGCGCTCGCCGAGGGCGAGGCTGTACTCCTTCTTGATGAACTGGATGATGGCCTCGTCCAGCTCGTCGCCGCCGACCCGCACCGACTGGCTGGCGACGATGCCGCCGAGGGAGATGACCGCCACCTCGGTGGTCCCGCCGCCGATGTCGACGATCATGTTGCCGGTCGGCTCCTGCACCGGCAGGCCGGCACCGATCGCCGCGGCCATCGGCTCCTCGATGATGTAGGCCGGCTTGCGGGCGCCCGCGTACTCGGCGGCCTCCTGCACGGCCCGCTGCTCCACGCCGGTGATCCCCGACGGGACGCAGATGACCATGCGGGGCTTCACCCACCGGCGCTGGTGCACCTTGTGGATGAAGTAGCGGAGCATCTTCTCGCAGATCTCGAAGTCGGCGATCACGCCGTCCTTCAGCGGGCGGATGGCCTGGATGTGGTTCGGCGTGCGGCCGATCATCCGCTTCGCCTCGAGGCCGACGGCGAGCGGGCGGCCGTCCTTCACGTTCACGGCGACGACGGACGGCTCGTTGAGGACGATCCCCCGCCCCCGGACGTAGACCAGGGTGTTCGCCGTACCCAGGTCGACCGCCATGTCGCGGCCCATGATGGACGAGAGGAGACTGTCGGACATACGGGGGCCTTACTGCTCGAACGGGCGGTGGGCGGAAGCGTAGGGCCGGCCTCGCCGGAGCCACAAGGAGCCCGGGCGCGGCCGAGAGGCGACGTCGTGGTCTGGCGGAAGTGTACCGGCCGTCACGGGACCGTCACAGTCGCTCGGCCCCGCGTGGTGGACGGGGCGTCAGTGAAGATCCGGGAAGAAGATCCCGATCTCGCGCTCGGCCGACTCGGGGCCGTCGCTGCCGTGCACGAGGTTCTCGGTGAGGAGGATGCCGAAGTCGCCGCGGATGGTGCCGGGGGCGGCGTCGCGGGGGTTGGTCGACCCCATCAGGGTCCGCACCACCTTCCACGTGTCCTCGGGGCCCTCGACGACCATGAGCAGGGCCGGGCCACGCGTGATGAAGTCGACCAGCTCGCCGAAGAACGGCTTCTCCCGGTGCTCCTCGTAGTGCCGGCCGGCGGTCGCCTCGTCGATCGTGCGCAGCTCGGCGGCGGCGAGGCGCAGGCCCTTGCGCTCGAGCCGGCCGACGATCTCGCCCACGAGCCCCCGCTCGACGGCGTCGGGCTTGCAGATCACCAGGGTGCGGTCCATGGGCGGGGCAGGCTAGTGGCGGTGCCCGACGACCCCGTCTACGCCCACGGTCACGACGACGCCGTCCTGCGCTCGCACCGCCGGCGCACGGCCGCCGACTCGGCCGCCCACCTGGTCCCCCACCTGCGCCCGGGGATGTCGCTCCTCGACGTCGGCTGCGGGCCGGGGACCGTCACCGCCGGCCTCGCCCGGCTCGTCGCTCCCGGCCGGGTGGTCGGCATCGACCCCGAGCCCCGCGTGCTCGACGAGGCCCGCTCGCAGGCGCCGGGCGTCGACTTCGTGGCCGCCGACCTGGCCGGCTTCGACCCGGGCGGCGAGCGCTTCGACGTCGTCCACGCCCACCAGGTCCTCCACCACCTGGCCGACCCGGTGGCTGCCCTCCGCACGATGGCCGGGCTGGCCGTGCCCGGCGGGCTGGTGGCGGCCAGGGAGGCCGACTGGGCGGCGATGACCTGGTGGCCGGCCGACCCCCGCCTCGACCGCTGGCTGGCGCTGTTCCGGCACGTCCTCCCGGCCGACGGGCTCGACGCCGGCCGCCGGCTGCTCGCCTGGGCGCTCGACGCCGGCCTGGAGGACGTCCGCTACACGACCTCGTCGTGGACGTTCGCCACGCCCGAGGACCGGGCCTGGTGGGGCGAGACCTGGGCCGAGCGCACGACGGGGTCGGGGCTCGCCGAGCGGGCCGTCGCCGACGGGCTGGCGACGGCGGACGAGCTGGCCGACGTGGCCGCCGGCTGGCGGGCCTGGGCCGCCGACCCCGGCGCCGTGTTCGTGGTCCTCCACGGCGAGGTCATCGCCCGGGCCCCAGCCCGCTGAACCAGGCCGTGCGGGCCTCGCCGACGACGTAGAGCGAGCCGGTGACGAGGACGACGTCGTCCTCCCCGGCCGCGTCGAGCGCCGTGCGCAGGGCGTCGGCGACGTCCTTGGCCACCACGGCGTCGACGCCCATGGCCTCGGCGACGGCGGCCACCTCGCCGGCCGGGCGGGCCCTCGCCCAGTCCGGGGCGCAGGCGACGACGAGGCCGGCCCGGTCGGCGTCGAGCGCGGTCAGCATCTCCTCGGGGTCGCGCCCCCGGTTCATGCCGACCACGAGGATGCGGTCGCCGCGCACGGTGAAGTCGTCGGCCAGCGTGCCGGCCGCCGCCCTCGCCCCGTCGGGGTTGTGGGCGCCGTCGAGCACGACGAGGGGGCGGCGGGCGACGACCTCGAAGCGGCCGGGCACGGTGACCCCGTCGAACGCCTCGGCGACCACGTCGGCCGGGACGGGCCGGTCGAAGAAGGCCTCGACGGCGGCGACGGCCAGCGCGGCGTTGTCGCCCTGGTGGGCGCCGTGGACCGGGAGGAACACGTCCTCCAGCAGGGAGGACGGGGTGCGGATGGTGACCACCCGCCCGCCCAGGCCGACGAGGTTGTCCTCGCAGGCGAAGTCCACCTCCCGCTCCCACACGCCGGCCGCCCCCGCCTCCCGGAAGATCGGCACCAGCGCCGGGTCGGTCTCCCCCAGCACCAGCCACGAGCCGGGCTTGACGATCCCGGCCTTCTCCCTGGCGATCGCCTCCTTCGTCGGCCCCGCGTACTCGGTGTGGTCGAGGCCGACGTTGGTGACGACGGCGACGGCGGCGTCGGCCACGTTGGTGGCGTCCCACCGCCCGAGCAGGCCGACCTCCGAGACGGCGACGTCGACGGCCACGTCGGCGAAGAACGCGTAGGCCGCGGCCGTCAGGATCTCGAAGAACGTCGGCTGCACGCCGGCCACGTCCTCGACCCCGGCGACGGTGGCGACGGCGGCGGCGAAGGCGAGGTCGTCGAGGGGCTCGCCGTTCCAGGCGATGCGCTCGTTGATGCGCTCGAGGTGCGGGCTCGTGTAGGTGCCGACGGCCAGGCCGCTCGCCCGCAGCAGCGCGGTGATCATCCTCGCCGTCGAGCCCTTCCCGTTGGTCCCCGTGAGGTGGACGACCGGGTAGTTGCGCTGGGGGTCGCCGAGGGCGTGGACGAGGGCCCGCATGCGGTCGAGGTTGGGCGCGGGCACGCCGCCCTGGCGCCCCGCCTCGAGGTTGATGTGACGGTCCAGGTAGGCGAGCGCGGCGTCGAGCTCGGCCACGGGCGGGACCGGCGTCAGACGAGCGTCAGGGTGATGTGGCGGGGGACGCCGTCGACCACCTCGGGCTCGGCCGCCGGGACCTCGACGGCGAGGAGGCGGCTGGCGGCGCCGGCGGCCAGCGAGGCCCGCTC
>DASWMK010000087.1 GCA_036399815.1 Acidimicrobiales bacterium | reverse complement strand
CTGGGTCGTCCAGGCCGACCTCGAGGCCCTGCCCGTCCGCCGCCGGGCGCTCGGCGGCGCCTGGGCCCGCTGCTCGTACCTGCACCTCCCCCGCTCCCGGGTCCCCCTCGCCCTCGCCGACCTGCACCGGGCCCTCACCCCCGGCGCCCCGGTCGCCATCCGGGTGCTGGCCGGCGACCAGGAGCTCGACCCGCTCGACGGCGACGACTTCCCCGGCCGGCGGTTCTCGGCCTGGCCGGCGCCGCTGCTGGCCGACGTGCTGGCGGGCGCCGGGCTCGACGTCCACCGCCTGGTCGAGGAGGCGGCCGGCGACCGGCGCCACCACCTGTGGGTGGAGGCGACACGGGCGAGGACCCTCCCGGACGTGGTCGGGCCGGGCATGCGCCTCCTCGTCTGCGGGCTCAACCCGAGCCTCTACGCGGCCGACGCCGGCGTCGGCTTCGCCCGGCCCGGCAACCGGTTCTGGCCCGCCGCCCTCGCCGCCGGCCTCGTCTCCCGGCCGCTCGACGCCCGCCACGCGCTCACCGAGCACGGCGTGGGGATGACCGACCTGGTCAAGCGGGCGACGGTGGCGGCCGCCGAGGTGACGGCCGAGGAGTACCGGGCCGGCGTCGAGCGGGTGGCCCGGCTGGCCGCGTGGCTGCGGCCCGGCGCCGTGTGCCTCGTGGGCCTGAGCGGCTGGCGGGCGGCCGTGGACCGTCGGGCCGTGGCCGGCCGCCAGCCCGGGGACCTCGGCGGCGTGCCCGTCTACCTGATGCCGAACCCGAGCGGGCTGAACGCCCACGCCACGCCGGCGATCGTCGCCGACCACCTGCGGGCGGCCGCGGCGCTCGCCGACGGGGAGGGGTGTCACGGGGCCGGGACGGGCCCGGCCCCGGGACGGACGGACCGACGGCGGGGAGGGGGAACCACCACCGGCCCGATCGGTCCGGCACCGCCCGCCGGTGGACGGGTCCGTTCTATCGCCGGCCGGTGCGGACGCCGTGGTCGGGCCCGGCGCCATCGGTCACACGGCGGCGGGCGGCCGGCCCGGCGCCGCCGCTCAGCCGGGGACGCAGCGCCGCCTACACGGGGCGGCCGCCGCTCAGGCGGGGGCGAGGTCGCGCACGGCCCGGCGCTGGTCGACCCCGAACGGGAGCACGGCCAGCACCGGCGTCGTGACCCCCGCCTCGACGTAGCGGGCCACGTGCTCCCGGCACGCCTCGGGGGCGCCGTGGACGATCAGCTCGTCGACCACGTCGTCGGGCACGGCGGCGGCGGCTGCCTTGCGGTCGCCCGCCCGCCACGCCGTCCACATCCCGGCCAGCCGGTCGCCCCGGCCCAGCCACTCGTGGAAGGCGGCGTACACGGGCACGTTGAGGTAGGCGGCGACGGCGAAGCGACCGGCGGCGCGGACGGCGTCGGCGTCGGTCGACGGGCAGACGAAGATGCGGGCGACGATCTCCTTGCCCGGCCCGCCCTCGTGGACGATGGGCGCCACCCGCCGCACGTCCTCGGCCGACAGCCAGTTGACGACGGCCCCGTCGCCCTCCCGACCGGCCAGGCGCAGCATGCCCTCCCGCAGCGCGGCGACGAGGACGGGCACGGGCTGCTCGGGCACGACGCCGAGGCGGAACCCCCGCACCGTGAACGTGTCGAACTCGCCCGACACCTTCTCCCCGGCCATGGCCGCCCGGAGGAAGCGCACGACGTCGCGGGTCCGCCGGTACGGCTCCCGGAACGGGATCCCGTTCCAGCCCTCGACGATGACGTCCGACGAGGTGCCGACGCCGAGCACGAACCGGCCGGGCGCGGCCTGGGCCAGCGACCCGGCGCACTGGGCCAGGCAGGCCGGGCCCCTCGTGAAGGCGGGGACGATGGCCGTGCCGAGGCGGAGGGTCGGCGCCCACTGGGAGGCGAGCGCGAGCGGCGTGAACGCGTCGGCCCCGTTGGCCTCGCTCGACCACGCGTCCGTGTAGCCGAGGTCGGCCAGCTCGGCCACCCACTCCCGCTGGGCGTGGAGCGGCGCGCCGTCGAACGGGATGGTCATGCCGTAGCGCTGCACCGGCCATTGCTAGCACCGGCCGTCGCCGCCGACGGCGGCCCGGCCGGGGCCGGGGGTCAGCCGGCGGCGCGGCGGCGGACGGCGGCCCGGGAGCGGCGCTGGTGGAACGCCGCCAGCAGGACGGCGATGCCCGACAGCACGAGGCCCGTGTCCACCGGCCGGTCCGAGCCGGCCCCGATGTCGGCGATCGGGGCGGCGGCCACCTCGCCGGTGACGGCGCCGAGCACGACGGACGGCGTGGTCGTGCTGACCACCCTGGCCGGCGTGGCCGCCGGGTCGGCCTCCGGGGCCCGGCGGCGGGCCGGCCCGTCGAGGGCGGCGACGTCGGCGACGAGCGTGATCGCCGAGCGGGCGGCGTCGCAGCTCGAGGCCAGGTCGGTGGCCTGGCCGGCCGCCTCGGCCAGCCAGCCGTCGAGGATCGGCTTCGGGTTGACGGCGGCGCCGCCGTTCGGGTGGACCTCGAAGTGCAGGTGGGTCTCGCCGCCCTTGGCGTTGCCGGAGTCGCCGACGAAGCCGACGACGTCGCCGGTGCGGACCCGCTGCCCCGTGGCGAGGCCCCGGACCGTCCCGTCCAGGTGGGCCAGGTAGTAATAGGTGCCGGTGGCGTCGGTGACGTAGACGGCCAGGCCGCCGACCGGCCCGTTGGAGATGCGCACGGTGCCGTCGGCCGGCGAGCGGACCGGGGTGCCCCGGTCGGCGAACACGTCGGTCCCCTGGTGCAGGTGGAACGAGGGGACGAAGCGCGGGAAGTGCCAGTCGTTGATGTACGTCGCCGCGCCGGCCACCGGGAAGCGGCCGGGCACCGAGCCGGGGACCCGCATGGGGCCGCAGGCGTCGAGGTCGGCGAGCGCGTCGTCCAGGGCGGCCGTGCTCGACGGCGGGCTCCAGTCCGGCGGCGGAACGGCGGCCTCGGGGGCCGGGGCCGGGGCGGGGGTGGGCGCCGAGGTGGACGGCGCCGGCG
>DASWMK010000086.1 GCA_036399815.1 Acidimicrobiales bacterium | reverse complement strand
GCCCCGCCCGCCTCCGACGGCGCAGCGCAGGTCGGATGGACGGGCGCTCACGTCCGGCCCGCTTCCGACGGCGCGGCTCGGTCGGATGGACGGGCGCTCACGTCCGGCCCGCCTCCGACGGCGCGGCGCGGTCGGCCGATCCCGCTCACGTCTCGCTCGCCTCCCGCGGCGCGGCGCGGTCGGCCGCCCTCGCGCTCACGCCCCGCCCGCCTCCGACGGCGCAGCGCGGTCGGCTGGGCGCGCGCTCACGCCAGGCCCGCCCGCCTCCGACGGCGCGGCGCGGTCGGTTGGTCCCGCGCTCACGGCTCGCCCGCCTCCGAGGCCCGGTGGTCGATCTCCAGCCAGAGGCGGCTGCCGATGGGGTGCTCGGCCTCCTCGGCGAGGTGGGCGACGAGGCCGGCCGTGCGGCCGATCAGCACGAAACCGCGCACGCTGGCCGGTGGGAGGCCGGCGTCGGCCAGGGCCGCGCCCGCCGCGCCCGCGCCGTTGATGGGCAGCCGTCGGCCGGCGGCCGCCTCGTAGGCGGCGGCGACGTGGCGGAGCAGCCGCAGGTGCGGGCCGAGCAGGTCCTCCTCGGCCGCGATCTCGTAGAAGCGGGGGGTGCGGGGATCCTCGTCGCGGTGGACGGGGTGGCCGATGCCCGGCACCCGCAGCCCGGCCGCCCGCCGCTCGGCCACCGCCCGGTCGGCGACGGCCCGCAGGTCGCCGTCGCCGGCGTCGGCGCCCGCGCCGGCCGCCGAGAGGGCGGCGGCCAGGAACAGCGCGGTGTCGCCCGCCGGCCCGAGCAGCATCGACCCGGCCCCGAGCAGGCCGGCGGCGACCGCCCCCTGCACCGCCTCGGGCGCGCCGGTGTAGGTGAGCCGGGTGGCGAGCGACGACGGCGTGAAGCCGTGGTCGGCCAGCGACACGAGGGCGGCGTCGCAGACCCGTCGCTGCGCCGGCGTCGGCTCCCGCCGGGTGAGCAGCAGGTAGGCCAGCTCGGTCAGGGTCAGCCGGCCCATCAGCTCGGACGGCAGGTCCCGCCCGGCGATCGTGATCCGGTCGGGCCGGGTGGCGCCGATCCAGGTGTGCAGCCAGTCGCTCATCGGCGGGCCTCCTCGAGGTCGATCTCGCCCGCCGTCCGCTCCTTCGGCAGCCGGTGCTTGGCCAGCCGCCCGGTCGGCGTGTGGGGGAGGTCGTCGACGACCTCGAAGAACCGGGGCACCTTGAACCGGGCGAGGTGCCCGGCGGCGAAGTCCCGCACGGCGACGACGTCGACGGTCCGCCCCCCGGCCGGCACCACGAACGCCTTCACCTCCTCCTCGGTCAGCTCCGACGGGACCCCGACGACGGCCGCCTCGGCCACGTCGGGGTGGCGCTCGAGGACGGCCTCGACCTCGGCCGGGGACAGGTTCTCGCCCCGCCGCCGGATCACCTCCTTGCGCCGCCCCACGAACGTGTAGGTGCCGTCGCCGTTGTCGCGCACGAGGTCGCCGGTGCGCAGCCACCCGTCGACCAGCACGGCCGCCGTCTCCTCGGGCAGGTCCCAGTACCCCTTGGTCAGGCAGGGGTTCCGCAGCTCCAGCTCGCCGACGCCGCCCGGGCCGACCTCCCGCCCGTCCTCGACCACCCTGGCATCGTTCACATGGCCGAGGACCGGGTGTTGGCGGACCGAGCCGAGGGTGCCGTACGGCCGCTCGCCGTGGCGCCAGATCAGGCCGTAGGGCGACTCCGACAGCCCGTACCCGCACACGATGCGCAGGCCGAAGCGCTCCTCGATCTCGAGGTGGCGCTCCCGCTCGGGCGACGGGCCGGCGTAGCAGAGCCGGAGCGGGTTGTCGGCGTCGTCGGGCCGGGGCGGCTGGCGCATCAGCAGCTCGAGCATGGCGCCGACGGCGTTGAACTCGGTGGCGCCGAACCGGCGGCAGTCGTCGAGGAAGCGGCTGGGGGAGAAGCGGGGGACGAGGGCCAGGCTCGCCCGCACCGCCACCGACCCGAGCGTCGAGTAGGCGGGGGCGTTGACGTGGAACAGGGGGAGGCCGGTGATCAGACGGTCGTCGGCGGTGAGCCCCATCCACCACGGGAAGCCCTCGCCGGCCATCACGTAGGCAAGGTGGGTCTGGAGCACCAGCTTGGACCGGCCGGTCGTGCCCGAGGTGGGGATCATCACCGCGACGTCGCCCTCGTCGACGGCGGCCGGCCCCCGCCCGTCCGGCTCGGCCCTGAACAGCTCGGCCACGTCGGCCACCGGCGCCGCCCGACCGGCCTCGGCGAGAGCGGCGTCGACGGTCGGGCGCAGGTCGGGGTCGGTGAGGACGAGCGCCGGCCGCACCTGGCCGACCAGGCCGGCCAGCTCGGCCACCGTGCCGGCCGGGTTCACCGGGACCTGCACGGCGCCGACCTCCATCAGCGCCAACCAGGCGAGCAGGTGGTCGGGGACGGTCCGAGCGGTCACGACGACCCGGTCCTGGCGGCCGACCCCCGCCGCCCGCAGGCCCGCCGCGGCCCGCTCGACCCGGTCCTGGGCGGCCGCGAAGCTCAGCTCGACGCCGTCGGCCACCAGCCAGGTCCGGTCGGGCACCTCCTCGACGGCGCTGCGGAAGAACCGGGGGATGGTGCGCACGGCGGCCATCATGTCGCCCGCGACGGCGGCAGGATGGACGGGTGGAGCGCCTGATCGTGGCCGCCGTGCTGGTCGCCGTGGCCGTGGTCGTCGCCCTCGTCATCGAGCGGCGCCGGCCCGACCCGCCGACCCAGGCGTCGTTCGACGTCCCGTCCCAGCTCGACCGCCGCGACTTCCCCCGCCCGGACGCCCCCTGGCTGGTCGCGGTGTTCACGTCGGCCACCTGCGACACCTGCGCGGCGGTGGCCGGCGCCGCCGCCCCGCTGCAGAGCGACGCCGTCGCCGTCGTCGAGGCGGAGGCCAGGGAGCGCAAGGACCTGCACGACCGCTACCGCATCGAGGCTGTCCCCGCCGTGGTCGTGGCCGACGCCGACGGCGTGGTCCGGGCGTCGTTCCTCGGGCCCGTCACCGCCGCGGACCTGTGGGCGACCGTGGCCCGGGTGCGGGAGGGCGGGCCGGCCTAGGAGCGCTCGGCGTCGAAGCCGGCCACCAGGCGGCGGGGCGCCGACCGGCGCCAGGCCTCGGTGACCAGCTCGGCCAGCTCGCCGTCGTCGACCGACGCCAGGCGCACGAGCACCATCGGCCAGGCCTCGTAGTGCGGGGTGACCGAGAACGTCGCCGGGTCGGCGGCGAGCAGCGCCGCCCGCTCGGCCGGGTCGACCTTGACGACGAGGTGCTCGCCGTCGTCGTGGAGGCGGACCACCAGGCGGTCGCGCACCTTCAGCGCCGGCGTGCCGTACGACGTGGCCTCGACGACCTCGGGCAGGTCGCGCCCGATGGCGGCGACCGTCGCCCAGGTCGCCACCGGCCGGCCCGGTGGGTCAGGCGCCGCCGTCGGCCGACGTGGCGACGTTGACGGCGGCGGTGGCGCCGGCCGCCGCCGGCTCGGGACGGTGCCCGTCGCGGCCGAGGTCGATCAGGCGGCTGACTTCGCTGCCGTCGATGGTCTCCCGCTCGAGCAGGGCCCGGGCGACGAGGTCCAGCCCGTTGCGGTGGGCCCGGAGCGTGTGGCGGCAGCGCTCCTCCTGGTCCCGGAGGATGCGCTCGACCTCCTGGTCGATGACCCGCGCCGTCTCGTCGCTGTAGTCCCGCGTGTGCATGAGGTCGTCGCCGAGGAAGACCGCGCCCTGCGAGCCCCAGGCCATCGGGCCGATGCGGTCGCTCATGCCCCACTCGCGGACCATCTTGCGGGCCAGCTCGGTGGACCCCACGAGGTCGTTGTTGGCACCGGTGGAGATCACCCCGAACACCAGCTCCTCGGCGATGCGCCCGCCCATGCGGACGACCAGCGAGTCCTCGATGTAGTCCTGCCGGTAGATGTGGCGCTCCTCGATCGGGAGCTGCTGGGTGACGCCGAGGGCCATGCCGGACGGGAGGATCGTGACCTTGTGCACGGGGTCGGCGTGGGGGAGCACGGCGGCGCACACCGCGTGGCCGGCCTCGTGGTAGGCGATGACCTCCTTCTCGGAGTCCGACAGGGCCATGGACTCACGGCGCTGGCCCATCAGGATCCGGTCGCGGGCGGCCTCGAAGTGCTCCATGCGGATCTGCTCCTCGCCGGCCCGCACGGCGAACAGCGCCGCCTCGTTCACGAGGTTCGACAGGTCCGCGCCGCTCATCCCCGGCGTGCCCCTGGCGACGACGTCGAGCTTCACGTCGGGCGCGATCCGCTTCCCCTTGCAGTGGACGTTCAGGATGGCGAGGCGCTCGTCCACCTCGGGCAGCGGCACGACGACCTGGCGGTCGAAGCGGCCGGGCCGGAGCAGGGCGGGGTCGAGGATGTCGGGCCGGTTGGTGGCGGCCATCATCACGATGCCCTCGGTGGCCTCGAAGCCGTCCATCTCCGAGAGCATCTGGTTGAGCGTCTGCTCGCGCTCGTCGTGGCCGCCGCCGAGGCCGGCGCCCCGCTTGCGGCCGATCGAGTCGATCTCGTCGACGAAGATGATCGCCCGCCCGAGCTTGCGGGCCGACTGGAACAGGTCGCGCACCCGCGAGGCGCCGACCCCGACGAACATCTCCATGAAGTCCGAGCCGGTGACCGACAGGAACGGCACGCCGGCCTCGCCGGCGACCGCCCGCGCGATCAGGGTCTTGCCGGTGCCAGGGGGCCCGACGAGCAGGACGCCCTTCGGGATCCTGGCGCCGATCTCGCTGAACCGCTCGGGGTGCTTCAGGAAGTCGACGACCTCGCGGATCTCCTGCTTCACGCCCTCGTAGCCGGCGACGTCGGCGAACGTGGTGCCCGGGCGCTCGGTCGTGTAGGTCTTGGCCTTGGAGCGGCCGATCGACATGATCCCGCTCATCTGGCCCTGCTGGCGCCGCGCCATCCACCAGAAGAAGAGGATGAAGACGCCGACCGGGATCAGCAGCGGCAGGATGCCCTCGAGGAAGCCGGTCTGGGGCGTGTTGAACTCGACCTCGACGTCGTGCTCGCGGAGGAGGGCGACGTCGTCGTCCGGCAGGCCGCCGTCGAGAGGGCCGGTGGTGGAGAACCGGGTGCCGTCGGCGAGGACGCCGTCGATGTGGGCGTTGCTGTTGTCGATCTCGATGGAGCGGACGTCGTCGGCCTCGACCCGGTCGATGAAGGCGTCGTAGGAGATGTCCTCGCTGCTCCCACCCGAGAACAGCTGCGGGATCAGCACGGTGGCGAGCAGCAGCCCGATCAGCACCCAGATCGACCAGCGGGGCCAGCCCTGGGAGCCCGTGGAGGGGCGACCGCCCTGTCCCCGCCCGGGTCGGGGCGGGGGCGGAGGGGGAGTCTGAGGACTCATGGCACCATCGTAGAGGGGGTGTGTGACATTGAGGGGTCCCCTGCAGGGGACATCCGCCACGTTCCCGCAGGCCGGAGGTACCTTCGGGCCATGTCCAGGCGCTGCGCACGACCCGCCTGCGGCGCCGCCGCGGTGGCCACGCTCGCCTACGACTACAAGGCCAGGGTCGTGTGGCTGGGGGCCCTCGCCGACGAGGCGCACCCGGCCACCCACGACCTCTGCGCGATCCACGCGGAACGCCTCTCCGCGCCCCAGGGGTGGACGGTCGAGGACCGGCGCGGCCCGCACGCGCTCCCGTCCGACCCCGCGAAGGGCGGGGCCTCGTCCGGGGCCACGTCCGCGGCCTAGCTCCGGCCCCGCCGCGAGAGTCGCCACAGACGGAGGCTGACGGGTCGGTCCCGTCGGTGCCGGCCCCCGTCCGCCGCTGCGCCGCAGCCCGGACGCCGAGCGGCGCGTCCGCCTCAGGTCCCTGCGCCAGCCCGTCGAACGCCGCGCGGTGCGTCGACCGAAGCCCCGCTGCGGCCCGGACGCCGAGCGGTGCCGCGCCCCCGACGACCCCGGCGGCCCCGACGCACCCGCCCGTCCGCCAGCCCGCCCGGAGGGTCGGGCGGCGGCGGGCGGCCGGTAGCCTCGGGCGCCGTGGCCGAGGCCGCCCGACCACCCGTCCCGCCGCCCGGCCGACCGGGCACGGGTCGCGAGCCGGGCTGGGGGCTGGCCGACGCCGCGATCGGCTTCCTCGTCGCCCTCCTCGCCTCGACCCTCGCGACCGCCGTCGTCCTCGGCGTCACCGGCCGCACGGCGGACTCGTCCGACGACCTCCCGCTGAGCCTCGTCGCCCTCCTCCAGGTCCCCCTCTGGCTCGGCCTCGCCGGGGCGCCCGTGCTCGCCGCCCGGCGCAAGGGCCGGGGCGTGGTCGAGGACTTCGCCTTCCGCTCGACCCTCGCCGACGTGCCGATCGGCCTCGTCGTCGGCGCGCTCACCCAGGCCGTGCTCGTCCCCCTCCTCTACCTCCCGCTGCTGCGGTTCCTCGACGACGACCTCGACGTGTCGGCCCCCGCCCGCAGCCTCACCGAGCGGGCCACCGGGGTCGGCGTGGTGCTGCTCATCCTGGTCGTCGCCGTCGGCGCCCCGGTGGTCGAGGAGCTGTTCTACCGGGGCCTGCTCCTGCGCTCCCTGGAGCGCCGCCTGGGGCCGGCCCCCGCCCTCTGGGTCTCCGCCATCCTGTTCGGGCTCAGCCACTTCCAGCTGCTCCAGCTGCCGGCGCTCGTGATGTTCGGGCTGGTCGCCGGGTGGCTGGCCCAGCGGCGCGGCCGGCTCGGGCCGGCCATCTGGGCCCACGTCGCCTTCAACGCCTGGACGGTGGCGTTCCTGCTCGGCGCGGCGACGGTCGACAAGATCGGCACCTGACCCCTCAACCGGGCGCCGCGCCCGCCGAAGGAAGGAGCGGACGGAGGAGGGGCGTGCCATGTCGTCGTTGCGGTGCGCGGGCTGTGACGGTCCGCTGGTGGAGATCACGCTGACGATCGACGGCGAGCCCGTGACCATGCGGTCCTGCTCCACGTGCGACCGCCGCTCCTGGCACCGGGGCGGCGAGCAGGTGGAGCTGGCGGGTCTCCTCGGCGTCGCCCCCGGACGCCGCCGCTGACCCCCGCCGGTGGCCCGGCGCGTCGCGACGCGCCGGGCGCTCCGGTTGGTGCCACCATTGGCGCCGCATGACGGCGACCACCGAGCCAGACGCCGCCCCGGCGCGCCGCCGCCCCGTCGAGGCATGGGTCACCGCCGCCGTCGTGGCGGTCTGCGTCGGCTTCGTCCTCGTCGAGCTCCACCCCCAGCTGCTGGTCGCCGACACCACCCCCGCGGGCGGCGACATGGGCGCCCACGTGTGGGCGCCGGCCTTCCTGCGGGACCACCTCCTGCCCCACGGCCGGCTGACGGGCTGGACGCCGGACTGGTACGCCGGCTTCCCCGCCTACCACTTCTACATGGTGGTCCCGTCGCTGCTGATCCTGGCCCTCGACGTGGCCCTGCCGTACGGGATCGCCTTCAAGCTCGTCACCGTGCTCGGCGTGCTGACCCTGCCCGTCGCCGCCTGGGCCTTCGGCCGGCTGGCCCGGGTGCGGTTCCCCGGCCCGGCGCTGCTCGCCGTCGCCACCCTGCCCTACCTGTTCAACCGGGTGCCCGAGGGCACCGGCAACATCGTCGGCGGCAACCTGGCGTCGACCCTCGCCGGCGAGTTCGCGTTCTCGATCAGCCTCAGCCTGGCCGTGCTCTACCTCGGCGTCGTCCTGCGGGGGCTCGAGAACGGGAAGCACCGCGCCGCCGCCGCCGTCCTCCTCGCGCTCACCGGCCTGTGCCACCTGATCCCCGCGTTCTTCGCGCTGGCCGGCACGGCGGTCGCCCTGCTCGTGCGGGCCGGGATCGCGAGGGTCAGGTGGCTGGTCGCCGTGCTGCCGGTGGCCGGGCTGCTCGCCGCCTTCTGGGTCCTGCCGTTCTTCGCGCGGCGGGCGTACATGAACGACATGGGCTGGGAGAAGCTCCACAACTTCAAGGAGCTCCTCTGGCCCCACGACCTCCGCTGGGCGCTCGGCCTGGCCGTCGTCGGCGCCGTGCTGTCGGTGCTGCTCGGCCGGCGGGCCGGGATCTTCCTGCTGCTGCTGACGGCGATCATCGGCGTCGCCGTCGTCCTCCTGCCCCAGGGCCGGCTGTGGAACGCCCGCCTGCTGCCGTTCTGGTTCCTCGGCGTGTTCTTCCTGGCGGCGCTGGCCGTCGCCGAGATCGGCTCGGCCGTCGCCACCCTCGTCGCCCGCAACCCCCTGCGACCACTGCGCTCGGTGCAGGTGGGGACGGCCGTGCTCGGCCTCGGCGCCACCCTCGTCGTCGTCGGCCTGCCCCTCACGGCGCTGCCCGGCAGCGTGCGGGGCTCGGACGGCATCGTCCGCTGGCTCGGCTTCTCCACGGCCGACCGCAGCTACCTGCCCGACTGGGCGGCCTGGAACTACAGCGGCTACGAGCGCAAGGCGGCCTACCGCGAGTACCACGACGTGGTGCAGACGATGGCCGGCGTCGGCGAGGTGCACGGGTGCGGGCGGGCCATGTGGGAGTACGAGAAGGAGCTCGACCGCTACGGCACGCCGATGGCGCTGATGCTCCTGCCGTTCTGGACCGACGGCTGCATCGGCTCGATGGAGGGCCTGTACTTCGAGGCGTCGGCGACCACGCCGTACCACTTCATCAACCAGGCCGAGCTGTCCGACGAGCCGTCGTCGGCCATGCGGGACATCCCCTACCCGGCCCGGCCGCTGAACCAGGCCGACTTCGACCGGGGCATCCGCCACCTCCAGCTGCTCGGCGTCCGGTACTACCTCGCCTTCTCGCCCAACGTGCTGGCCTACGCGAGGGCGAACCCGGCGCTGGCCGAGATCGAGGCCTCCCCGCCGTGGGCCGTGTTCGAGGTGGCCGGCACCGCGCTCGTCCAGCCGCTCGCCAACGAGCCGGCCGTGCTGGACGGGGTGTCCCAGGCCGGCCGGGAGTGGCTCGACCCGGCCATGGACTGGTACCTGGACCCGTCCGCCTGGGAGGTCACGCTGGCGGCGACCGGCCTCGACGGCTGGCAGCGGGTGCAGGAGGGCGTGCGGCCGGAGGCCAGGCCGGTGCCGTCGGTGACGGTCAGCGGGATCAGCCAGGGGGACGACCGGATCAGCTTCGACGTGGACCGGCCGGGCACGCCGGTGCTCGTGAAGGCGTCGTACTTCCCGAACTGGCAGGCGTCGGGGGCGGACGGGCCGTACCGGGTGGCGCCCAACCTGATGGTCGTCGTGCCGACCTCGACCCACGTCGAGCTGCACTACGGGTGGACGCCGGTCGACGTGGCCGCCTGGGCGCTGACCGGCCTGGGCCTGGCGCTCGCGCTGCTGCTGGCCCGCCGGCCGCCGGTGCCGATGCCGGCGTCCTCGCCCTTCGCCGACCGCCTGGGCCGCTGGGCGGTGCCGGACGACGCGGTCGCCTGGCGGGACGGCGTCGC
>DASWMK010000085.1 GCA_036399815.1 Acidimicrobiales bacterium | reverse complement strand
CCCGCACGCACTTCGGGCCGAACGGGTCGACCGACCCTCCGGTGACGACGACGGCGGCGGCGCCGGCCGCCTCGGCCGTGCGCAGGAGCGTGCCCGCGTTGCCAGGGTCGGCCACGCCGGCGAGCACGAGCACGAGGTCGGCGGCCGCGTCGTCGAGCACGGCGGCGTCGGCGCCGGGGCGGGGGGCGACGGCGAGCACCGGCTGGGGGGTCACCGTGCCGGCCACCCGCTCCAGCACGCCGGGGGCGAGCAGGTGGACGGGCACGCCGGCGGCCGCGGCCCGCGCCGCCACCGGCGGCAGGGCGCCGCCGGCGGGCACGAACACGGCCTCGAGGGCCAGGCCGGCGTCGAGGGCGTCGCCGACGAGGGTCGGCCCCTCGACGAGGAAGGCCCGCTCCTCCTCCCTCGCCCGCCGGCGGGCGGCCAGGCGCCGCAGGCGCTGGACGCGCGGGTGCCGGGCCGACAGCCCGGCCGGGGTGGCGGACAGGGTGGCTACGGGGCCTCGGCCACCGCGGCGACGGCGATGGGCGCGACCGGCTCGGTGGCGGACAGGGTGGCTAGGCGGCCTCGGCCACCTTGACGAGGGCGGCGAAGGCGGCCGGGTCGGTGACGGCCAGGTCGGCCAGCACCTTGCGGTCGATCTCGACCTCGGCGCGGCGCAGGCCGCTGATGAACTGGCTGTAGCTCATCCCGTGCTCCCGGCAGGCGGCGTTGATCCGCTGGATCCAGAGCTTGCGGAACTCCGCCTTGCGGGCCCTGCGGTCGCGGTACGCGTACTGCAGGGAGTGCATGACCTGCTCGTTGGCCGACTTGAACGACCGGCTCTTGTTGCCGTAGTACCCCTTGGCCCGCTCCAAGGTGGTCCTGCGGTGCTTCTTGCTGTGGACGGCCCGCTTGACCCTGGCCATCGAAGGGCTCCTTTCTGCTTCCGGTGGGTGGTCGACGCGGCCGTCAGAGGCCGAGGAGGCGCTTCACCTTGTCGCGGTCGCCGGCGTGCATCTCGACGTCGCCGGCGAGGCGACGCGTCCTCGTGGACGCCTTCTTCTCGAACAGGTGCTGGCGGAACGCCCGGCGGCGCATGATCTTGCCGGAGCCGGTCACGCGGAATCGCTTGGCCGCGCCCCGGTGGGTGCGCATCTTGGGCATCTCTCGGTCTCCTCCTCGGGTGGTGCTAGGTGGCGTCGCTGGCCGCCGGCTGGGCCGGACGGGCCGGTGCGCCCGGAGCGGCCGGCGCCTCGGCCGTCCGCGGCCGGCGGGGCGCCCCGCCGGTCTGGGCCTTCCGGTCGGGGGCGAGGACCATGATCATGTTGCGGCCGTCGAGCTTCGGCATGACCTCGACCCGGCCGACGGGCCCCGTGGCCTCGGCCACCTTGTCGAGGATCCGCTTGCCGAGCTCGGGGTGCTGCATCTCCCGGCCCCTGAACATGATCGTGACCTTCACCTTGTGGCCCTCGGCGAGGAACTTCTCGACCTTCTTTGTCTTGGTGTCGAAGTCGCCCGTGCCGATCTTGGGCCGGTACTTCATCTCCTTGATGGAGATGTTCGTGCTCTTGCGGCGGGACTCCTTGGCCTGCTGGGCCGCCTCGTACTTCCACTTGCCGTAGTCCATGATCCGGCAGACCGGTGGGTTGGCCTGCGGCGCCACCTCGACCAGGTCCAGGTCGAGGTCGCGGGCGATGGCCAGCGCCTCTGGCAGTGGCTTGATGCCGATCTGCTCGCCGGTGGGCGACACGAGGCGGACCTCACGAGCCCGGATGCGGTCGTTGATGCGGGGCTCGTTGCCGCCGGGCGGCGTGGCTATCGCCGATCACTCATCATCGATGAGGGTTCCTCCTGGTCGTCGGTCGGGACCGCCGCCTGCGGCTCCATCCGGCGGAAACGCGAAGCGGCGGGTGCCAGGAAGCGGCACCCGCCCAACCGGTGCCGATGGCACCGGAGCGAGATGGCGTACCCGGCGCACCCTGAGGGTGGCCAGGTGGGGGCCCGGGCCCCGCTTCCTGCTCGGTTGTGCGCCCTAGGGTAGCAGCATGAGCAGCTTGTGGACCCCTGGCGGCGAACACCCGGTCGACCGCGACCGGGGCGGGCCGGCCCCCGGCCCCGGGCCGGTGCCGGGCGCCGAGGAGCTGTCGCCGGAGGACGAGGAGCGGGCCATGGCCATGGCCGAGCAGCTGGCCGAGGCCCAGCGGCGCCTGGCCGAGGTGCCGGCCGCCGTCGTCGTCGCCAACCACGTGATGGGCCTGTTCGAGCTCGGGGCCATCCACCTCGGCCAGCAGCCGCCCAACCTCGTCGAGGCCCGCCTCGCCATCGACGCCATGGGCGCCGTGCTCGACGGCCTGCGCGGCCGGCTCGGCCAGGACGAGACCACCCTGCGGGCCGCCCTCGACCAGATCCGCCTCGCCTACGTGCAGCTCCAGTCCCAGGCCACGACGACCGCCGGCGGCTCCGCCGGGGCCGACCAGGGCTAGCAGGCGCCCGGCGCCGCTAGGCGGGGCGGAGGCGGGTGGCCTCCCAGCGGCCGAGGCGGCCGGGGACGACGTCGTAGGCGACCGTGGCGCCGACGGGGATCGTGCGGGAGCCGTCGACGATCGCCGTGCAGTGGAAGAAGCGATCCTCGCCGGCCTCGCCGTCGTCGCGGACGGTGCCGTAGCCCTTCTGCTCGTCGAAGGCGACGACCACGCCGGTGACCGTGCGGAGCTCGTTCAATGGACGATCTTCGCCAGCGGGACCTCGAGGATGTCGGTCGCCCCGCGGTCCTTCAGCGCCGGGATCAGCACGTTGATCTCGGACTTGGGCACGACCGTCTCGACCGCGTAGCCGCCGTCGTCGCCGAACAGCTGGGACACGGTCGGCGACTTCATCGACGGCAGCAGGTCGATCACCTCCTGGAGGCGGTCGGCGCCGACGTTGAGCTTCACCAGCACCTTGCCCCTCGCCTCGAGCGTGCCGTCGAGCAGGGTCTGGAGCTGGCGCATGGCGTGCTGGCGGTCGGGGTCGGCGTAGCTCGCCGGGTTGGCGATCAGCTCGGTGAACGACACGAGGATCGTGTCGACGATCTTCAGGCCGGCCGCCCGCAGGGCCCGGCCGGTCTCGGTGATGTCGACGATGCAGTCGACGATGTCGGGCACCTTGGCCTCGGTCGCCCCGTAGGACAGGCGGATGTCGGCGGCGATGCCCTTGCGCTCGAAGAACCGCCGGGTCAGCTCCGGGTACTCGGTCGACACCCGCACGCCCTGGGGCAGGTCGTCGACCCGGTCGACCCCCGAGTCCCTCGGCACGGCGACCACGATCCGCACCGGCCGGGCGCTGGCCTTCGAGTAGTGGAGCTCGCCGAGCTTGACGACGTCGCTGCCGGTCTCCTCGATCCAGTCCCGCCCGGTGATGCCGAGGTCGAACAGGCCGTCGGCGACGTAGCGGGGGATCTCCTGGGGCCGCAGGATGCGGACCTCGGCGACCCGGGGGTCGTCCACGGTGGCCCGGTAGTCGACGTCGGAGCTGCGGTTGACGGCGAGGTCGGCCGCCTCGAACAGGTCGAGGGTGGCGCGCTCGAGCGACCCCTTGGGCAGGACGATGCGGAGCACGCGCTCAGCGGACGGCGGCGGCGAGGGCGGCCAGCACGGGCAGGCCGATCGTGAGCGCGAACCCGACGAGGGCCGCCCTCCCCCGCTGGCGGTCGAGGGCGTCGTAGCCCCCGCCGATCTCGGCGTGCCGCCAGCTGAGGCGCACGCCGTCGGCCGCCACCTGCTCGCCGACGAACAGCCGGTTGCGGAACGGCACGTCGCTCATCCCGACGCCCGCTTGGGCAGCTGGCGCAGCAGATCGGCCATCTCGATGGCCGTCTCGGCCGCCTCGTAGCCCTTGTTCCCGGCCTTGGTCCCGGCCCGCTCGATGGCCTGGTCGACCGTCTCGGTGGTGAGCACGCCGAACACGACCGGCACGCCGGTGTCGAGCGCGACCCTGGCCAGCCCGGCGGCGCACTGCCCGGCCACGTGCTCGTAGTGGCCGGTGGCACCGCGGATCACGGCGCCCAGCGCGATCACCGCGTCGTACTCGCCGGACTCGGCCAGGCGGGCGGCGACCAGCGGGAGCTCGAAGGCGCCGGGCGCCCATGCGACCGTGATCGACGACTCGTCCACGCCGTGGCGGACGAGGCCGTCGCGGGCCCCGGCGAGGAGGCGCTCGGTGATCAGCCCGTTGAAGCGCCCGCAGGCGACCGCGACCCGCAGCCCGTCGCCCCGCAGCTTGCCCTCATAGGACGTCATCGAGGCCCTCCAGGAGATGACCCATGCGCTCGCGCTTGGTGCGAAGGTACCGGATGTTCTCCGGGTTGGGGGCGGACACGAGCGGCACCCGCTCGACGATCTGGAGGTTGTAGCCCTCGAGCCCGCCGTACTTCTTCGGGTTGTTGGTCATGTACCGCATGGTCGTGATGCCGAGGTCGACGAGGATCTGCGCGCCGATGCCGTACTCGCGGCTGTCGACCGGCAGGCCGAGCTCGAGGTTGGCGTCGACCGTGTCCCGGCCCTGGTCCTGCAGGCTGTACGCCCTGATCTTGTGGCCGAGCCCGATGCCCCGGCCCTCGTGGCCGCGGAGGTAGACGAGCACGCCGAGGCCGGCGTCGGCGATCTTCGCCATGGCCGCGTCGAGCTGGACGCCGCAGTCGCAGCGCAGCGAGCCGAACACGTCGCCGGTGAGGCACTCGCTGTGGACCCGGACGAGCACCCGCTCCTCGCCCTGCACCGCCCCCTTCACGAGGGCGACGTGCTGCTCGCCGTCGAGGAGCGACTCGTAGACGTAGCAGGTGAAGTCGCCCCAGTCGGTCGGGATGCGGGCCTCGGCCACCCGCCGGACGAGCTTCTCGTTCTGACGCCGGTAGCGGATCAGGTCGGCGATGCTGATCATCACCAGCCCGTGCTCCTTGCAGAACGCCTGGAGCTGGGCGCCGCGGGCCATCGTCCCGTCCTCGTTGACCAGCTCGCACAGCACGCCGGCCGGGTAGAGGCCCGCCATCGTGGCGAGGTCGACGGCCGCCTCCGTGTGGCCGGCCCGCTTGAGCACGCCGCCGGGCGCGGCCCGCAGCGGGAAGATGTGGCCGGGCCGGTTGAGGTCGGACGGCCGGGTGGCCGGGTCGATCAGCGCCCTGATGGTGGCCGCCCGGTCGGCGGCGGAGATGCCGGTGGTGGTCCCGGTCCTCGCGTCGACGCTGTAGGTGAACGCCGTGCGCTGGGACTCGGTGTTGTCCCTCACCATGAGCGGGATCTGGAGCTCGTCGAGGCGCTCGCCGGTCATCGGCACGCAGATCACGCCGGACGTGTGGCGCACGAAGAAGGCGATCTTCTCCGGCGTGGCCGCCTCGGCCGCCATGATGAGGTCGCCCTCGTTCTCGCGGTCCTCGTCGTCGACGACGACGACGATCTCGCCCCGGCCGATGGCGGCGACCGCCTCGGTCACGGCGGCGAAGCGCATGTCGATCCTGTCGATCACGTCCGACCTCCCAGCAGGCGCTCGACGTACTTGGCGACCACGTCGACCTCCAGGTTGACCCGGTCGCCCGGGCGGCGTCGGCCGAGGGTGGTGACCTCGGCGGTGTGCGGGATGACGGCGACGGTGAACCCGTCGGCCCGGGGCTCGACGACCGTGAGGCTCACGCCGTCGACGGTGATCGACCCCTTCTCGACCACGTAGCGCCCGAGGCCGGCCGGCATGCGCACGGCCAGGTCGGGCGCCGGCTCGACGACCTCGCCGACCCCGTCGACGTGGCCCTGCACGAGGTGGCCGCCCAGGCGGTCGGCCAGCCGGACGGGCCGCTCCAAGTTGACCGGCGACCCGGGCGCGAGGTCCCCGAGCGTGGTCCTCGCCAGCGTCTCCTCGCTCAGGTCGGCCTCCCACCAGCCGTCGCCCATGGCGACGACCGTGATGCACACGCCGTTGACGGCGATCGAGGCGCCGATCTCCGCGTCCTCCAGCACGGTCGAGGCGTCGATGCGCAGCCGGCCGCCGTCGACGGCGGCGACCGACCCCAGCTCCTCCACGATCCCGGTGAACATCAGGCCCGCTCCAGCTCCACCCGCACGTCGTCGCCGACGCGCCCGACCGACACCACCCGCCCGCGCCAGGCGTCGCCGATGGTGGCCGCGCCCGGCCCGGCGAACAAGCCCCGCCCGCCCTCGCCGCCGACCAGGGCCGGCGCCAGGTACAGCACGTACCGGTCGACCACG
>DASWMK010000084.1 GCA_036399815.1 Acidimicrobiales bacterium | reverse complement strand
CCGCCTGGCGCGTCCGCACGGGGCGACGCGCCGGTGCGCCCGGCGTCCCGGTGCTCCCCCGCGGCCGGGCGGCCTCGCCGGCCTTCGACGGCAGCGCGGTGCGACGAGCGCCGGCGCGCGGTGTGGGTCTCCGCCGGGGTTCGGGGGCGGGGCGGCGGCCCGGCCCGCCAGAATGGGCGGATGCAGCCGGCCGACCGGGTCCGGTGGGTGGTCGAGACGGCGAGGGCGGTCCTCGACGGCAGGGTGTCGGCGGCAGAGGGCGCGGTCGCCGTCCGGCTCCAGCGCGACCAGACGGCCCAGCTGCTCCGCCAGGACCGCGACCGGGTGACCCGCCGGGAGTCCGAGGCCGTCGCCACCACGCTCCGCCAGCTGGCCGAGCAGGTGAGCGACCAGGCGTCCGGCCTGCCCGACCCGAGCGACCACCTGGCCATCGCCGCAGCCCTCGGGGAGCTCGCCCAGGTCCTGCGCTGATTCCGCGCGACAGTGGCGCCATGCCGTACGTGGAGGGGCGCGTCGTCCACGACGCCGACTCGCACATCATGGAGTGGCCCGGCTGGCTGCTCCCCTGGGCCGACCCCGCCGTCCACCACCTGCTCGAGCCGTCGAGCTGGACGAGCGCCGGCGTCGACGGCGTGCGGGCCGTCGAGCGGGAACGGGCCCGCCACGCCGACCCCGAGGTCAGGGCCAGGGACGCGGAGGAGATCATGCTCCGCAAGAACTGGGCGGCCACCGGGTCGTTCCTGCGCGAGGACCGGCCCCTCGCCCTCGACCTGCTCGGCTTCGCCAGCCAGCTCGTGTTCAACACGTTCCACAACGGCCTGCTCAACACCCTCGAGCACGCCGACGACCCCCGGCCCGCCTACCTCGTCGCCCGGGCCCACAACCGGGCGATGGCCGAGTTCTGCTCGGTCGACCGCCGGCTGCTGGCCACCGCCTACGTCCCCCTCGCCGACCTTGAGCTGGCCGCGGCGATGGCGGAGGAGGCGATCGGGGGCGGGGCGGCCGCGCTGCTCGTGCCGTCGGCCTGCCCCCGGCGCCACTCGCCGAGCCACGTCGGCCTCGACCGGGTCTGGCGGGCGGCCGAGGAGGCGCGGGTGCCCGTCGTGTTCCACGTCGGCGGCGGCGGCCGGCTGATCGAGCCGCAGTACTTCGACAACGGCGGGCCGGCCGTCCCCGACTTCCACGGCGGCGACGAGAACTTCCGCTCGGTCGACTACATGGGCATCCCCCGGCCGCCCATGCAGACCCTGGCGACGATGATCTTCGACGGCGTGCTCGAGCGCCACCCCGACCTGCGGGTCGGCGTGATCGAGCAGGGCGCCATCTGGGTGCCGGGGTGGATGCGCCAGATGGAGTCGGCGGTGGAGGCGTTCGCCCGGCACGAGGAGCGGCTCCGGCGCCTCTCGCTCCGGCCGAGCGAGTACGTGCGCCGCCAGGTGCGGGTCACCCCCTACCCGACCGAGGACGTCGGCTGGGTGGTGGAGCAGGCCGGCGAGGAGGTGTGCCTGTTCTCGTCGGACTACCCCCACGTCGAGGGCGGCCGCAAGCCGGTGGAGCGGTTCGACGCCTCCCTGGCCGGCGTGTCGGCCTCGGCCAGGGAGCGCTTCTACCGCCGCAACTTCGAGGACCTCATGGGCCCGAACCTGCCGGTGCCGGCCGGCGCGGGCTGACCGCCCCGCCTAGTCGGCGGTCGCCAGGCCGACCGGGCAGGACACGCCGGTCCCGCCCAGGCCGCAGTAGCCGTTCGGGTTCTTCGACAGGTACTGCTGGTGGTAGCCCTCGGCGTAGTAGAAGGGCCCGGCGGCGGCGATCTCGGTGGTGATCCCGTCGTAGCCGGCCCGCCGGAGCTCGTCCTCGTAGGCGGCCTTCGACGCCTCGGCCGCGGCGGCCTGCGAGGCGCTCGTCGTGTAGATCGCCGAGCGGTACTGGGTCCCGACGTCGTTGCCCTGGCGCATGCCCTGGGTCGGGTCGTGGTGCTCCCAGAACAGCTTGAGCAGGCCGTCGTAGGAGATCTGCTCGGGGTCGAACACGACGAGGACGGCCTCGGTGTGCCCGGTCAGCCCGCTGCACACCTCCTCGTAGGTGGGGTTCGGCGTGGCCCCGCCGGCGTAGCCGACGGCGGTCACCCACACGCCGGGCGCCTGCCAGAACACCCGCTCGGCACCCCAGAAGCACCCCATGCCGAAGACGGCGACCTCCATGCCGTCGGGGAACGGCGGGGTCAGCGGCCGGCCGTTGACGTGGTGCGCCGACGGGACCGGCATCGGCTCGTCCCGCCCGGGCAGCACCTCGTCGGGCGACGGCATCCGGGTCTTGGGCCTCGTGAACCACATGCGCCCCAGGCTACGGCCGCCCCCGCCCGCCCGGCGGGCGCGCACGACCGACCCGGCGCCCCGTCCGCCGGCTGCGGCTGCGGTGCCGCCTCGGGCAGACGCTGGCGACGGGCCGCCGCCGGAGCGTCCCGCGGCCGACCGTCCCGAGCCGCCCCCATGGCTGCCAGAGCAGCCCGGAGCCGCCGGAGCAGCGGCCGACCGCCGGAGTCGTCCTCGCAACCGCCGGAGCGGCCGTCCCGGAGCCACCCCGCGGCCGCCGACGCCGCACCGCCGAGGTGCCCGCCGGCTCAGCGGAAGTCCCGCGACCGGACCGCCGCCCCCACCGACAGCGGCTCCAGCCGTTCGGCGACCACGTTCACCACCCCCTCCGCCAGCTCCAGGCGCCCCCGCACGAGGAGCGCGGCCGACGACCGGGCGACCCGCCGGTACCTCGCCCAGCACCCGCCCGAGCACACGACGTTGACCAGGCCCGTCTCGTCCTCGAGGTTGAGGAACGTCGTCCCCCCCGCCGTCGCCGGGCGCTGGCGGTGGGTGACGACCCCGGCCACCAGCACCCGCTCCCCGTCCCGGCGGCCGGCCAGGTCGCTCGCCGCCACGACGCCGAGCCCGTCGAGGTCGGCGCGGAGGTAGCGGGTGGGGTGGCCGTCCGGCGAGACCCCCGTCGCCCACAGGTCGGCGGCCGCCACCTCCGGGTCGGCCAGCGCCGGGAGCGGCGGGGCGGCGGCCCCGGTGACGATGCCGGGCAGCCGGTCGGGCGCCGCCTGGGCCACCGCCCCGGCCGCCCACAGCGCCTCCCGTCGGCTGAGCCCGAGGCTGTCGAAGGCACCCGCCGTGGCCAGCGCCTCGAGCGCCGGCAGGCCCGCCCCCGTCCGCCTGGCCAGGTCCTCGAGGTCGGCGTAGGGGCGGCCGGCGGCGATGCGCTCGGCCAGGTCCTCGCCGACGTTGCGCACCGACCCGATCCCGAGCCGCACGGCCGGGCCCCCGACGCCGGCCGACCAGGCGCCGCCCCTCGCCGTCGACGGCCGCAGCCCGGCGTCCGGCGACGGCGGCTCCAGGGTGGCGTCGGCCGCCGACCGGTTCACGTCCGGCGTGCGGACCTCCACGCCGTGGCGGCGGGCGTCCTGGACGAGCGTGTGGGGCGAGTAGAAGCCCATGGGCTGGGCGTTCAGCAGCGCCGCGCAGAACGCCGCCGGGTAGTACCGCTTGATCCACGCCGAGGCGTAGACGAGGTAGGCGAACGACAGCGAGTGGCTCTCGGGGAAGCCGAAGTTGGCGAAGGCGGCGAGCTTCTCCCACATGCGGTCGGCGACGTCGCCGGTGATCCCCCGCTCGGCCATGCCGGCGTAGAGGCGGCCCTTCAGCCGCTCCATCCGCTCGGTGCTCCGCTTGGCGCCCATGGCCTGGCGGAGCTGGTCGGCCTCGCCGGGGCTGAACCCGGCGACGTCGATGGCGATCTGCATGAGCTGCTCCTGGAACAGCGGCACGCCGAGCGTCTTGCGCAGCGCCGGCTCGAGCAGGGGGTGGAGGTAGGTGACGGGCTCGGTGCCGTTGCGGCGGCGGATGTAGGGGTGCACCGAGCCGCCCTGGATGGGCCCGGGGCGGATCAGCGCGACCTCGATGACGAGGTCGTAGAAGGAGCGGGGCCTGAGCCGGGGCAGGGTCGCCATCTGGGCCCGGCTCTCGACCTGGAACACGCCGATCGAGTCGGCCTCGCAGAGCATGTCGTAGACGGCCGGGTCCTGGGGGATGGTGGCGAGGTCGATGCGGTCGCCGTGGTGCTCGGCGACGAGGTCGACGGCGTAGTGCAGCGCGCTCAGCATCCCGAGGCCGAGCAGGTCGATCTTCACCAGCCCGATCGCCGCGCAGTCGTCCTTGTCCCACTGGAGGACGCTGCGGTCCTCCATGCGGGCCCACTCGGTGGGGCACACCTCGACGACCGGGCGGTCGCAGACGACCATCCCGCCCGAGTGGATGCCGAGGTGGCGGGGGAAGTGCTCGACCTGGAGGGCGAGGTCGATGACCTGGTCGGGGATGTCGGTGTCGGGCAGCGCGGCGGTCGCCCTGACCGGCCCCCAGGCGTCGACCTGCTTGGACCAGGCGTCCTGCTGGCCGGTGGCGAACCCGAGCGCCTTCGCCATGTCCCGGACCGCCGACTTGGCCCGGTAGGTGATGACGTTGGCGACCTGGGCGGCATTCTCCCGCCCGTACCGCCGGTAGACGTACTGGATGGCCTCCTCGCGGCGGTCGCTCTCGATGTCGACGTCGATGTCCGGGTAGCCGTCCCGCTCGGGGGACAGGAACCGCTCGAACAGCAGGCCGAGGGCGACGGCGTCCGCGTTCGTGATCCCGAGCGCGTAGCAGACGGCCGAGTTGGCGGCCGACCCCCGCCCCTGGCAGAAGATGTCGGACTCGCGGCAGAACCGGACGATGTCCCACACGATGAGGAAGTAGCCGGGGAAGCCGAGGCGCTCGATGACGTCCAGCTCGTGGTCGATCTGGGCGTACGCCCCTGGCACGCGCTCGGCGTCGCGGGGGCCGTAGCGCTCGGCCGCGCCCCGCTCGGTCAGCTCCCGCAGCCAGGACATCTCGGTGTGCCCGGGCGGGACGGGGAAGTCGGGGAGGTTCGGCGCCACCAGGTCGAGGTCGAAGGCGCAGGCGAGGCCGAGCTCGGCGGCCCGCTCCACGACGCCGGGGTAGCGGGCGAAGCGCCGCGCCTGCTCGACGCCGGCCCGCAGGTGCTGGCCCGCCCCGGCCGGCAGCCAGCCCTCCAGCTCGTCGAGGGACCGGCGGGCGCGGACGGCGGCGAGGGCGGTGGCCAGCGGGCGCCGGGCCGGGGTGGCGTAGTGGACGTTGTTGGTGGCGACGGTGTCCACGCCGGCCCGGGCGGCGAGGGCGACGAGGGCGTCGTTGCGGACCGAGTCGAGGGGGTCGCCGTGGTCCCACAGCTCGACGACCACGTGCTCACGGCCGAACGCCTCGACCAGGCGGTGCAGCTCCCGGGCCCCGGCCGCCGGCCCGTCCCGGACGAGCGCGGCCGGGACGGTGCCCTTCCGGCACCCCGTCAGCACCGCCCAGTGCCCGCCGTGGGTGCCGGCCAGGTCGGCGAGCGAGCAGCGGGGCGCGCCCTTCTCGCCCGCCATCTGCGCCCGGCTGATGGACCGGCACAGCCGGGCGTAGCCCTGCGGGTCGCGGGCGAGGACGAGCAGGTGGTCGCCGGCCGGGTCCGCCGCGCCCATCTGGGGCGCGGTGCGGCCGAGGGTCAGCTCCGCCCCGAAGACGGTCGGCAGGCCCAGGTCGCGGGCGGCCTCGGCGAAGCGGACGATCCCGTACATGCCGTCGTGGTCGGTGAGGGCGAGGGCCTCGAGGCCGAGGCGGACGGCCTCCTCGGCCAGCTCCTCGGGGTGCGAGGCGCCGTCGAGGAAGCTGAAGTTCGAGTGGCAGTGGAGCTCGGCGTAGGGGACGGTGCCGAGCGGACGCCGGGCGGCGTCGACCACGGCGGGCGGCGGCTCGTAGGGTTGCCGGGCCCGTGACCAGGCAGGACTGTCGCCGCCGTCGGCGCCGGGCGGCTGGTTCGCCGGACGACCGTCGGACAGGCGCCGCTCGAGCTCACGCCACGGGACGGGAGGGTTGCGCCAACCCATGGGCCGCGACCTTAGCGAACGTGTGTTCGAAAGGAAACCGGAGAAACCGCGGGTATGAGCCGCGCACGACGCGGTACTGGTGAAGTCGGTGGGGGGTGTGGCGTACCGCCCTGCGCCATACCCCTCACCTACAGGCCGACCCTCCCGGCCGCTTCCCTTCGCCCTGACGAAGGGGCCCCCGGCTCCTTGCGCGACGTGAGCGCGCCCGGTCCTCGACGGCGTCCTGAGGTGCTCGCTCCCGGCGTGCGCCCGACTTCCGGCGGACCTGCCTGGGACGGATGACGGCGACCGAGTGTCCCGGTCGCGGCGCTGCCGGCAGCGCGGCAGGGTCGCCGGCCACCAGCGAGCGTCGTCCGGACCGCAGACGGTGCCGAGACGGCGCCCGGGCGCCGGCGCGCACGATGATGGCCTCGTGCGCAATCCGTACTGGCCGCTGTTCGACCTCCGGCTCACCGGCCCGCACGTCGTCCTCCGACCGTGCACCGAGGCCGACCTGCCCCACCTCGCCGCCGTCGTCCCCGCCGACGCCGAGCCCGACCCGGGGCTGCCCCGGCACGACATCGCCGACCCGCATATGCGCCGGGGCGCCGCCGTGCACCAGTCGTACTGGCAGGCGTGGGCGACGTGGAGCCCGACCGCCTGGCGGCTCCCGTTCGTCGTCGCCCTCGGCGACGACGTGGTCGGCACCGGTGAGGTCGAGGCCGAGGACTTCGCCCGCCGGCGGGTCGTCGAGACCGGTTCCTGGCTGGTGCCCGACGTCCGCGGCCGGGGGGTCGGCAAGGAGCTGCGCGCCGCGCTGCTCCACCTCGCCTTCACGGGCCTCGGGGCACTCGTCGCCGAGACGGCGGCGTGGCACGACAACGGCGCGTCGCTCGGGGTGTCCCGCTCCCTCGGGTACGAGCCGAACGGCGAGACCCTCCACGTCGACGGCGACCGCCGGGACCGCATGGTCCGCATGCGGATCACCGCCGACGCGTGGGCGCGCCGAGCCGGCGAGTTCCCGACGGCCATCGCCGGGCTGGACGCCTGCCGCCACCTGTTCGGCGTCGCCGCCGAGGTCGGCCCGCCGGCCTGACGCGCACGAAGACGGCGGCCCGCCGACCTGAGGACCGCGCCGGCCGCCCGTCGACCCGAAGGCCGGCGGCGGGCCGTCCGTCTGGAGGAGCGAGGACCCGCCTCGCGGCGGTCAGTCGTAGGTCGCCTCCACCCACCAGCGGCCGGCCTCGAGGGCGAGGAGGTGCGCCCCGGCGCCCGCGGTGACGACCTGGAGCCGGGCGCGGCGTCGGTGGGCGTCGGCGTCCCACCAGCGCTCGTCGGCCGGCCACGGCCCGGCCCAGGCGACGACCTCGGCCGGCGGTCCGCCGTCCACCGACACCCAGGCCGGCGCGGTCGCCGCCGCGCCCCGCCCAGTGACCCGGACGGGCTCGCCGGCGGCGTCGACGACCTCGGCCGGGACCGGCGCGACGTGGACGACCGTGGGCGCCGGTGACGGCACCTGGCCCGGCCACGGTTCGTCCGGGTCGGCCGGCGGCGCCCTCTTGGCCGTGAGGTCGACGCCGTGCGCCGGGACGAGCACGATCCGCTCCCCCGGTCCCCGCCCACCCCGGCGCTCGGGGACGGCCACGGCGTCGGGCCCGAGAAGCCCCTGCACGCGCGCGATCCCCCTGGCCGCCCGCTCGTCGGCCTCCGCCGCCCCGCCCCAGAACCCGAGCTGGCGACCGCGCTCGGGGAGCACCTCGTCGGGCACGAGGCGCAGCAAGGTGAGGCCACCGGTCGGCCGGCGGGCGCCGCCGTGCTCGATCCACCCCTCGAGCTGCCACCGCACGCGGTCGGCGATGGCCGACACCGTCAGCGCCCCCTCGTGCCGCCACACCCTCGAGATCCGCTCGCCGTGCTCGGTCTCCGCCTCCACGACGAGCCGGGTGCACGCCAGCCCCGCTGCCGCCAGCCGCGCGTGGAGGTCGTCGGCCAGGCCCTTCGCCGCGAAGGCGGCGACGTCGACCCGCTCGGCCGGCGGGTCCAGCTCGACCACGGCGTGGAGGTCGGGGGGCGGGGGGCGCCCGCCTGGCGGCCGCTCGTCGAGCCCCCTCGCCAGCCGTGACGCCACGGCGCCCTCGGGCCCGAACCGGGCGACGACGTCGGCGGGCGGGAGGGCGGCGAGGTCGCCGAGCGTGCGGACCCCGAGGCGCTCGAGGAGGTCGGCGAGCGCCGGCCGGCCGAGCGCGCCGACCGGCAGCGGCGCCAGGAACGCCGCGCTCCCGCCGGGCGGGACGACCACCGGGCGGCGTCGGGCCGTGCGCGCCGCGAGCTCGGCGGCGAAGGGCCCGTCCGCGATCCCCACCCGGCACGGCGTACGACCGCCCAGCACCTCTTCGACGACCTCGGTGACGCGAGCGGC
>DASWMK010000083.1 GCA_036399815.1 Acidimicrobiales bacterium | reverse complement strand
GGCCGCCAGGTCGTCGGCCAGGGCGTCGGCCAGCAGCCCGAGCCCGCCCCGGACGGTGGCGAAGACGGGCGCGCCGGGGTCGGCGGGCGGCGGCCGGCGGGCGAGGGCCCGGACGAGGCTGCCGCCCCGCGCCGCCGCCTCGGCCAGCGGCGCGGCGGTGGCGGCGAGGCTGAGCCGGTCGGCGTCGCCGGCGTTGATGCCGCCGATCAGCGGGTCGACCAGCCGCTCGAGCACGTCCGCGCCGAGCCGGCGCCGGACCAGTGCGCCGACCGGCTCGTCGCCCTCCACCGGCCGGCCGGGCATGGCCAGGTCCAGGGCGGCCCTGGCCACGCCGGCCCGGGAGACGATGCCCGAGCGGGCCAGCGCGGCCAGGTCGGTGGGCACGCCGAGCACCTGGGCGTCGGGGAGCCGCCGGAGGGCGCCGCGGGACCACACCAGCGCCGAGCGCCGGGCCGGGCTGACCAGCCGGTCGCCCAGGCCGAGCTGGCGGCACAGGTCGACGGCCTCGGGCACGCGGGCGAGGAAGGCGTCGGGCGCCTCGTCCACCGGCAGCCCGGCCACCGTCGACGTGCGCAGCTTGCCGCCGAGCCGGTCGCCGGCCTCGACCAGCACCACGCCGGCCCGCCCCCCGGCCGCCGCCGCCCGGGCGGCGACCAGGCCGGTCAGCCCCCCGCCCACGACGGCCACGGTCGTCACCGGCCGACCCCGCAGGCGACCGGCGCCACGAGAGCCGCCGCCGTCACCGGCCGGCCCCGCCGGCGGCCTCCAGGACGACCTCGGCCAGCGCCGCCATCACCGCCGGGTCGTCGTTGACCGACGGCGTCCTGGCGAAGGCCAGCCCGGCCCGCTCGGCCGCCTCCCTGGCCTGGAGGTCGAGGTCGTAGCGCACCTCCAGGTGGTCGGCCACGAACCCGCACGGGCACACCGCCACCCCGTCGGCCCGCCCCGTGGCGGCCAGGTCGGCGATCACGGCCAGCACGTCGGGGCCCAGCCACTCGTCGCCCGTCCGCCCGGCGCTCTGCCAGCACGTCGACCACCCCGCCCACCGGGCCAGCCCGGCCCGCTCGGCGACGGCGGACGCCGTGGCCCGCAGCTGGCCGGGATAGGGGTCGTCGGCGGCGACGGCCCGCACCGGCAGGGAGTGGGCGGTGAACAGCACCTTCGTCCGCTCGGGCAGGCCGGCCAGCACCGACCGGACCCCGGCGGCCAGGAAGTCGAGGTAGGCGGCCAGGAGGTGCCAGCTCTCGACCGGCACCATCTCCACGCCCGCCTCGGCGCCGGCCGCCGCCGCCCGCTCCTGGTACCGGCCGACGCTGGCCCTGGCGTAGTGGGGCGCGAGGACGAGGCCGACGGCCCGCCGCACCCCCCGGGCGGCCAGGGCCCGCACCCCGTCCTCCACGAACGGCGGCGCGTGCTTCTGCCCCAGCTCGACCACGAACCGGCCCGGCGCCAGCCGGTCCAGCGCGGCGGCGACGGCCCGCTGCTGGGCCACCGTCCGCTCGTAGAGGCCCGACACCCCGCCGAGGGCGTCGTAGCGGGACCGCAGGTCGGCGAGCAGCTCCGGGGTCGGCGGCCGGCCCCGCCGGATGTCGGTGTAGTACGCCTCGACCTCGTCGGGGCGGCGGGGCGTGCCGTAGGCCATGACCAGCACGCCCTCGCTCACGCCGGCGCCTCCCCGTGCACCAGCGCCACCACCCGCTCGAGCACGGTCGGGTCGGTGGCCGGGAGCACCCCGTGGCCCAGGTTGAACACGTAGCCGGGGTGGCTCGCCGGGTCGGCGGCGGCGAGCACGGCCCCGACCTGCTCGGCCACCACCGGCCAGGGGGCGAGGCAGGCGGCCGGGTCGAGGTTGCCCTGGATGGCCCGGCCCGGCCCGACGCGGCGCCTGGCCTCGCCGAGCGGCACCCGCCAGTCCACGCCGACGACGTCCGCGCCGGCCTCGGCCATCAGCCCGAGCAGCTCGCCGGTCCCGACCCCGAAGTGGATCCGGGGGACGCCGAGGTCGGCGACCCCCTCCAGCACCCGCCGGCTGGCGGGCAGGACGTAGCGGCGGTAGTCGGCGGGGGAGAGCGCTCCGGCCCAGCTGTCGAACAGCTGCACGGCCGACGCCCCCGCCCCGACCTGGGCCCGCAGGGTGGCGACGGCCAGGTCGGCCAGGGCGTCGAGCAGGGCCCGCCAGAGCGGCTCGTCGCCATACATCAGGGCCTTGGTCCTCGCGTGGTCCCGGGACGGCCGCCCCTCGACGAGGTAGCTGGCGAGGGTGAACGGCGCGCCGGCGAAGCCGATGAGCGGCACGGCCAGCTCGCCGACCAGCAGCCGCACCGTCTCGAGCACGTGCGGGAGGTCGACCTCGGGCTCGAGCGGGCGGAGCCGGGCCAGGTCGGCGGCCGACCGGAACGGCCGCTCGGCCACCGGCCCCGTCCCCGGCGCCACGTCGACCCCGAAGCCGACGGCGGCGACCGGGACGACGATGTCCGAGAAGAGGATGGCGGCGTCGACCCCGTAGCGCCGGACCGGCTGGAGGGTCAGCTCGGCGGCCAGCTCCGGCTTGGCGATGGCGTCGAGGATCGTCCCCTCGCCCCGCAGGGCCCGGTACTCGGGCAGCGACCGGCCGGCCTGGCGCATGAACCACACCGGCGTCCGCGACGGCGGCTCGCCCCGGCAGGCCCTGAGGAAGGGGGCGTCGGCGAGGTCGGCGGCCATCGGCTGGTCACCGTACCGGCGCGACCTCAGCGACCGCCCAGCTCGGCGTGGCGGAAGCAGCTGACGAGGTGGTCGTTGACCAGCCCGGCCGACTGCATGAGCGCGTAGCAGATGGTCGGGCCGACGAAGCGGAAGCCCCGACGCCGCAGCTCCTTGCTCATGGCCCTCGACTCGGCCGTCTCGGCCGGCACCTCCGCCTTGTCCGTCCACGCGTTCTGGCGGGGCTCGCCGTCGACGAAGGACCAGAGCAGGTCGTGGAGGGTGGAGCCCTCGTCCCAGAGCGCCAGCACCCCCCTGGCGTTGGCCACGGCCGCCTCGACCTTCATGCGGTTGCGCACGATGCCGGGGTCGGCCAGCAGGGCGGCGACCTCGGCCTCGCCGAAGGCGGCGACGGCGGGCGGCTCGAACCGGGCGAACACCTCCCGGTAGCGGTCCCGCTTGTTGAGGATCGTCGACCAGCTGAGCCCGGCCTGGGCCCCCTCGAGGACGACGAGCTCGAACAGGTGGCGCTCGTCGTGCACCGGGACCCCCCACTCCTCGTCGTGGTAGGCGAGCATGCGCCCGCTGCCCGCCCACCAGCAGCGCTCGGCCACCGCTACGCCACCGGTGCGCCGGGGGCGCTGGCCTCGTCCACGCCGAGGAGGCGGACGGTGCCGTCGGGGTCGAGGGTGCCGAGCACGAGGAACTCCGAGGTGAACCCGGCGATCTTCTTGCGCCCGAGGTTGATGGCCCCGACGACCAGCCGCCCGACCAGCTCGTCGGCCGCGTAGTTGGTGATCTGGGCCGACGTGCGCAGCGGGCCGACGACGGGGCCGAAGTCGACGGTCAGCTTCCAGGCCGGCTTCCTGGCCTCGGGGAACGGCGCCACGTCGGTGACCCGCCCGGCCCGCAGGTCGAGGGCGAAGAACGCGTCGGCGCCGACGTCGGGCTTGCGGGGCAACTTGTCGGGCGCGTACGGCCGCCCGTCGGGGTCGATCACGTGGGACACGGCGCTATCGAAGCACGGCCACGAGCGGGGCCGCGTCGGGCCGGAGCAGGCGGTCGACCGTCGTGCGGACGGCCCGGCGGGCGGCCTCGGCCTGGCGGGCCGGGTCCATGGCCTCGAGCCCGCGGCCGAGGGCGGCGGCGTCGTCGGCCGACGGCTCGACGACGAGCACCGGCGCGCCCCGCGCCCGCAGGCCCCGCACCTCGCGGGCCAGGGTGCGGCCGTGCCAGGCCCGCAGGCCGATCGCCTGGCCGGCGCCGGACATGGGCGACGACACGACCACCAGGTCGAGGGCGACGCCGCCGAGCACGTCGGCATTGGTCGGCGAGTGGGCGCCGCCGTCGACGAAGCGCTGCCCGCCGATCGTCACCGGCGCGAACCACCCGGGGATGGCCGACGACGCCTCGACGGCGGCGCCGACGTCGGGCGCCGTGGCGTCGCGCCCGAACACCACCCGGCGGCCGTCGGACAGGCGGACGGCGCAGATCCAGAGGCGCCGGTCCGGCCAGGGCCGGTCGTAGAGGGCGCGGATGCGGTCGCCCATCGGCGCCGTGGACGCCGTGCCCGCCGGCAGCGCCCCGGCCATGGCCACGCCGGGCCGGAGGAAGGCCTGGGCCAGCAGGGCCGGGCTGGCCGGGCGGCGCC